>DDLU01000282.1 GCA_002340305.1 Desulfovibrio sp. UBA2564 | reverse complement strand
AGATGCGTCCCCATCGTCTAGCCTGGCCCAGGACACTGGCCTTTCACGCCGGCGACAGGGGTTCAAATCCCCTTGGGGACGCCACTTTTCCTATAAAAAGGATTGAATCTTTCGATTCAATCCTTTTTTGTTTTCCAGCCTGTCCAATCCTAAGGCACGCCCGTGACAAGCCCATTGCGTTGTACAAATTTAACTTCCCCGTCCCGGTCCACAAATATCGCCTGCGGGCACGAACCTACTTTTCTGACCTGCCGCACCTTTCCGTCAGCCGCAACCCGATAAAGCTTACGCTGCGAACCGGAGAGCACATAGAGCGACCTATCAGGACCGGAACAAAGTCCGCTGATATGCCCGAATCCGTCAGCAAAACGGATCCACTCGCCATCGCTATAAACGATATAAACAGTGCCTTCCTCCTGATTGGCGACGTAGTGACTGCGCTTGCCCTCTACCACCAGCATTCCGGCCACTGAATTATCAGCTAACATGCTCAAAGCAAACGCAATATATAATGCCGCCACAATCCGCTGACCCGCAAAACCCAAGGAATGTAATCCGTACATTTTGGGAACCTCCAATTTGTGTTTGATTTAAACTACGATAATATATAATACGAATCCAATACCATTTAACCTTCGTTTAAGATCAAAAAGGTATCATTATGCGCATGCGTCAACTTCGCTATTTCAAAGCTGTCGCCGAAGAACTTCATTTCGGAAAAGCAGCCGAAAAGCTGCACATCCAGCAGCCTCCGCTGAGCAGACAAATCCAGAACATGGAAGAAGAGCTTGATGTTAAACTTTTTAAGAGAACGAACCGCAAGGTGGAACTAACCGCAGAAGGCAGCTACTTACTGGAAGAAGCCAAAAAAATGCTGGCAATAATGGACCGCACGAAAATAACGCTACAAGCCATGGGAGACGGCACTGCGGGTAAATTAAAGATAAGCTTCATCTATCTGGCCCTATCCTCAAACTTCCCGCAAATTGTCGGGGATTTCATTAAGGATTATCCTGATGTGGATGTCAGCATGCATGATGAAAACACTTACTTTCAGGTCAATGCGGTGAAGGAAGGAACCCGCCACGTCGGTTTCGTAACCATGAAGCTGGTCGACCTGCGGGGCCTCGAACACATGATCGTGCACCGCTCCACCACCTGCGCGGCGATCCCGGCAACCCACCCTCTAGCGCAAAAAGACGTTTTAAGCCTCAAAGACCTTTCAGGACTGCCCTACATATGCAGTACGGACTCATACTGCCGAATGCGCGTAAAAGAGATGCAGAGGATATTTGGTGAGCGAGATTTAGAGCTTAAAATTGGCATGCAGTACGAACGCAAGCATACCGGAAACGTATTCGTAGCCGCCGGACTGGGCTGGACCGTAATCAACAGCGATTCCGCCGGAACCATCCCCGACGGCATCGCCCTGAAACCAATGGAAATAGAACTGCACCCCTTCGAAATCGGTATGGTCTGGAACCCCGAACGCATGACCCCGCTGGTCAGGAATTTTATTGAGTTTTATAAGGGGCGGGTGGATGAATAGTTTATTCTAATCAAATTTTGATTAGAATAACTCAGGTATTCAAATCAGAATCCATCCCAGAAATTAAAATTTACTTTTATATAAAGGACTAAAGACCATGCTCATCCCAACCCCGGAACAATGCGAACAACTCCTCGCTGGCAACAATACCCCGGAAGCGTCCATCGTCCACTCCCGGATAGTCAAAGACGTTGCGCGGCGTATCGGACGCGATTTAAAATGGCTGCGTGACCGTGGCCCGAATATGGCGCTGATTACTGCTGCTGCCCTGCTGCATGATATTGCCAAAGGTCAGGATGACCATGCTGCCGCCGGGGCGCAGATCGTGCGTGAGGCTGGCTATGAAGAAGTGGCGGAGATTGTAGGTGCTCATAATAAACTGGAATTTTCAGGCGATTTTCCAGTCACGGAAAAAGAAATCGTCCACATTGCCGACAAGCTGGTTAAAGGCGATCAGATGGTCACTGTTGTTTACATGTTCGACCACAAAATCGAAGCCTGTACCGATGATAAGCTGCTGACAAAACTCAAACAAAGTAAAGAAGTTGCCCTGCGCATCAAGACTTCCATCGAGCAGGAAACCGGCAAGAACCTTGAGGAACTTGCCATTGCCGAAGACTAGCCTTTGCCTAGAAATATCAACCCGTAAAAGCCCGTCAGTATATGAAAAAAATGACGGGCTTTTGCCTTTCCATACCTGTCGGTGTTATTATTGAATCTTACCGTTGCAAACTTATGATAGTTTCGCGATACTTACAATGTGGAGTTCAACAAATTATCTGAGTTTCACCTACATAATTTTCCCACATAAATCTTACCGATCAGGAGATAGGGATGGCAAAAAAAAGCAAAATCGAGAAATATATCGAACCTGGGGAACTCCCGGAATTCCTGCGCAAAATGGCAGATGCCCTTGAAGGTGGTGCTTCCGAAGATGATGCCTACCTCGTCATGATTGAGGGCTTTAAAAAGCTGAAAATAAATATCCGTAATGAATACGGACACACAGCTGTCAAAGTTACTGCTAAACCCATGTATACTCCCTTTTCAAAGGAGGCGGAGGCCGAATCTGATGCGCCCTCCTCTGAAGAGCTGCCCTGCGACAACAAGCCCAAGTACAAAAATCTCAAGAAGAGAATGAAGGGTTCATTCAAGATCATTTTCAAATCCGTGCATGCCGGAACTATCCCCCCGCCTGAAGTGGTTGAGGAATTCATGGCTGACTCCCATCAGATGGTCAGCTTTGAAGGATATGGCGATGAATATTACGATGAGTACATTGCTGCCTGCGAAAAATTTCAGCATGCCTGCAACGATTCAAACGTTCAAGCTGCCCATAAAGCTTGCGATGAAATCAACAGCATCACTGCACACTGCCATTCACGGTACAAATAAGAGGATATGATGAATACAGCTGCTTCCTGCCCTGCGGCAGTAAAAGTTTCCCCTGAAATTTCCGATGAAGACCGCCGGATATTTCATGATGTAATTTCCACAGACCTCGCTGACTGGCAGATCGAACAGGTTATCACCCCTTCCAAGATTCACGCTAGGCAGGAGAACATGCTTGCCCTGCACTGGCACCCGGAATTTGTACCCTTAAAATACATCAGCCAGCGGGTGAAAAAAATGTTTCCCAATGTGCAGGACAAACTGATGATCCCCACCCAGCATAACGTACTTATGAGCTACGGGGACTATACAGGGGTGGAAGTGGACTGCTATGCCAGCGGCTTCAACCAGAAGGTGCAGCTGCTTCTCCATTTTGAGAATGAAAAAGTGCAGGAAGCCCACGTTCTCAAATCCATGCTGGCCCACACTTTTAAATACCGTTCCTCACAGCTTTTTGAATATATGGACAGCATCACCAAGCCCATGGAAGAGCGGGTTGAAAAAGCTGCTAAAGCCACGGGTGCGGATGAGGAACTTGTGGAAATGGTCCGGGGCTACGTAACCAAAATCCAGACCATGCTCGATGAGGAATGGTCCAGTGTGCCCAAGGATTCCATCAAGAACAAGCTCATCGGCAACTACTTTGATGCCATGCGCCCCAAATACGGTGACACCCTGATCAACCGCATTCAGGCCTACATCAAAGTTATTAAGAAACAGGTCAAAGCCGACTTCTCCCTTAAATTCTTTTACCGGGCCACCGAAGTCATCGAGGAAGCACGTTCTCTGGGCGGCTGTGTGGTGATTCCCCACCCGGAAGAGTTCTGGCCTATCCTGCTGGCAAAATACGATGTAGACGGCATTGAGGTCTGGAATCCGCAATCCCAGCGCTACACCGACTTTCTTATCTCTGTGGTTAATGAACAAAACGCATCCCGGCGCACCGGAGACAAGGAACTGCTCATCTTTATGGGCGACGATTGCCACATGAGTGAAAAGACCAAGCCAATTGAGACTCAGGACCGGGCCAAAGCCGCCCGTGAAATCGGATTGCAACCGGCATGGGATGACCTGAATATCCGCAAGAAACTCATCGTCGCCGGGATCGACAGGCACTCGGTAATTACTGAATACAAAGCCAGAATGGCAGGCTAAGGATCTCCTGCCCGTACAACTTAAAACAGAATAGATAAATATGCTCACATTCGAAGGGTTGGATGAAAACTTCAAGTTCCTCATCCTCGAAGTATTGAACCAGCTAAAGGCTACGCAGGAGTTCGTGAAATCGCCCTCCCGTTCGCTGTTCCGCAAAATTACCTCACGCGAAGACTACATCGACAACCTTAAGACCGTTATCGAAAACAAGTCGTACTCACGCATCAACAGCACCATGGACCTCGAGCCAAAGATGTTGAATAAAATCAGGGCTATCCAGCTTTCATCAGTCAATCTGGAACGCATCGGCGACCATTGCGTCAACATCGTCAACCAGATGGCCTATCTTGAAGACAAGAGTTATGTGAATCGCTACGACTGCGCCGAAGCCTTTGAGATCATTGAAGATGCGATGAATAAAATTGCTGAGAGTTTCAATTCGGAAGATATGCCCATGGCCCTTGAAATCTGCAAATCAGAGAACCGTCTGGATTCGCTTTACAAGGATAATTTCAACCGCATCATGGCAGAGATGGGCAGCGGGAAAAACATCCCCAACCTCGTAACCTGCCTGTTCATCTTCCGCTATCTGGAAAGGATCGGCGATGCCATGCTCAATATCGGCGAAGCAATCATATTTTCCATTCTCGGGGAGCGCATCAAGATTGAGCAGT
Organism: Desulfovibrio sp. UBA2564; assembly: GCA_002340305.1. Taxonomy (GTDB): domain Bacteria; phylum Desulfobacterota; class Desulfovibrionia; order Desulfovibrionales; family Desulfovibrionaceae; genus Maridesulfovibrio. Next base: position 64 of record DDLU01000282.1, on the reverse strand, counting down.
TCGAATCATTGCAGCAGACTTTGAGTGTCTCCGGTTACGACGGCTCCTTCTCGGATATCGATTT
>DDLU01000261.1 GCA_002340305.1 Desulfovibrio sp. UBA2564 | reverse complement strand
AATTGCTTGAGATTACTTTTTAGGAGGTGTTGGCGGTGGGGTAGGTGACTTTACAGGATTAGCTCCCCCTTGCTGTCCGCCGCCTGACCTGCTGGGCCTCGGTGGTTTTGGAGGTGGTGGTGGATTCTTCCCTCTTTTTTCCATTTATTTCTCCTTTTTTAATTTAGAAAACAGTTCTCTAATCATAGCCACAAGGTCTATATTTTTATGGGGTGGAGGTGTTGCCGAAGTCTGCGGGTTTTTCCCTTCAGTCCTGACAGGCTGATTATTCTGTTGCATTAATCCTCCCTATGATTTGTGCATCAAATTAAGCGTTATGAAAACACATAAGCAGACCACTCCAGCGTAGAAAGCAGCCAGCGACACCCAGTTACATAGTGTTGTAACCTTCTCTAGTCGTGACGAAAGATCGTATTTAATTTTCTTATATTTGTCATAATATTCATCTAGCTGTCTCTGATAACTAGATGTTACCCGCTCAGCAATCTTGAAAGATGCAAGGGTTAGTAGCGTAGAGATAAGCAGCAGAACCCATGAAGCATACAGCCCAGTAATATACACAGCAGCCTTAAGCGGAACTATTTTTTCAATGAAGGCAACGGAAAAACCTAGAGTTGCGGCAGATATGGTTAATAACTGGGTATCAAAAAGGTTTGACTGTTCAGTGGCATGGGCAAAAAGAGAATTGCGCTGCTCTATATATTTTTCATACTCCGCATACTCGTCATAACCTACCTGCTCATTGCTCAAGACGGATTCCGGGTCAACAGCACTTTCGTGTTCAGCTTCGTCACTCATATTGTACCCTTGTGGGAAAAGTTTTGATCAAGAATAACGTTACGACTCACTCTGTCAAGTTCTTCCCGTTATTTTAGACTACACCCCAATCATACAAGCAATTCCCTGTCCCGCCCTGTCAATTTAGACTTGGTTGCATAATTTAATTGACACTCGTCTAGGAATGTCTATAAGTCTATTTAGACACAGACCACACAGGAGGCAAAACAGATGGGATGGCATGTCGGATATGTGAGGGTAAGCTCGTTACTCCAGAATACGGAAAGGCAACTGCAGGACACTAAGCTTGATAGGCTGTTCACAGATAGAGTCAGCGGAAAATCAGTTGAACGGCCCGAACTGACTGAATGCTTAAAGTGCCTACGGGAAGGAGATACGCTTCATGTCCACAGCATCGATAGGCTGGCCCGCAACCTCAAGGACCTGCAAACCATTGTTGAGGACCTTACAACCAAAAATGTGTCTGTCAGATTTCATAAGGAAAACTTAACCTTCCAAGCTGGCGAGGATGCAAACCCACTTCAAAAGCTTATGTTTCAAATGCTTGGAGCTTTCAGTGAATTTGAAAGAAACCTGATCCGGGAACGGCAAGCCGAAGGGATCGCACTGGCAAAGAAGGCAGGTAAGTACAAAGGCCGGAAAAAAAGCTTCACCGATGATCAAGCAAGAGAGCTTCGGAGCAGGAAAAATGCAGGGGAAAGCATAACAGCCCTTGCAAAGGAGTACGGCGTTACCCGGCAAACCATTTACCAAAGTTTTGCCCGGTTAGCTGAATAGATATTTCAAAATAAGCCCCGCTGGCCCTACCGGATCAGCACCAAATAAAAACGGCCCGACAAGGTGCGCCAACACCGAAGCCGAGCCTAAACACGACAATCTTACAAGGAGAATGTCATGCCTGAACGTACCTTAAACACTGACGAACAATTTTCAAGCCCTTTATTCAACCTCACCTCTGATGAGCAGCCCATCGACTGTCTTCTGTATGCTGCTAACCTTATCCAGAATTTAGCCACAACTCAGGTTATTGACCAAGAGACCTTTGGTAGCTTGCTATACGCCATCGGAGACATGATTTCCGAACAGGCCCACGAGCTTGAGGGGATGGAAGAAAAACTAAAACCTCAGCAACCCACTCCCCGCAAAACAGCCTCAACGTCAGGCATTGATGTTAGCTGCGAACTCTCCACAATTCAGCAAAAAATTGCCTTTCTGTCCGGCTCTCTCATCAAGCACCCTGATACGCTTGAGCCGGGAGAGGTTGAGGGGCTTGGGGCTACCTTGGCTGATATTCAACAAGACGTTGCTGACGTTGAGCAGAAGCTTTACCCCTCATAGGGTGGGGACCAAAACCGCCCTTAATCATGGTAACCACCTATAAAGACTTGTCTTGAGATGTGGACCAAATAGGCAATAAAATTTACCAATTCATTAAGGCGGTCTTCGGGCCGTCTTTTTTTGCGTCCGAAGACGAATTGTGTAGAGTCTGAACCTTCACAGTATGCGGGGATCATTGCGTAAGAGCCATGTTTGCGGATCGAAGGCAGGACTTCAGACGTTACCCATTTTTTGAACTTCTTGGCTTCCTGTTTGCGGGAGCGAAGGATTAGGGAATAGAGGCCGGATTCGTTGATGATAACTAAGTTTCTTCCGGGTTTAAGACCTACCTGTTCTCTAGACAGGTAGCTTTTTTCGTCTTCATCAAGACTTGAATCTTTGATATCTGTTCCCAAAGCATCACACACATCCTTCGCCACAAACCACGGCGTATCATTCTCGTCCACCATCGCAACCCGCAAAGCTCCGAACTCCGAATGCTCAAACACAGACAGTTCCTTGTTCGGGCCGGACTTGTTCAGGAATCCGAATGCAGCAGGCTTAAAGTCCTTGCGCTCGGTGATGCCCTGCACGTTCAGTGTTCCCCGCAGCCCCTTGCGAAACCATGCGTCCAGAGCAAGGAAAGCTTCGGCGCGGAACTGGTTGAGCTTGGCTTGGACTTCGGGGCGCACCTTTTTGATTGTGAAGAGCCAGCCGGGTAGGAGTTCGATGGGGAGCATGGTTGTTTTGTAGTTTTTTCCGTCTGCGGCAGTCGTAACGATTTCCGTTACAACTGAACTTAAAACCTCGTCGGCCTTAATTTTTGTAAGCTGCCCCTGCCAAGTGATTCCCAGCGCACCGCACACATGCCGAGGCGAAAAGTACGCCTTCCCATCCTCGGCTATCACAGCCAAGACCATTGCCCCGCACACTTCCACCTCTTCGTGGCGAACCGGAGCTAAATTCATGTTCATGCCCAACCCCGGTTCAAAGATCATGACAAAATGTCATATGAACCAATAAGAGAGACCGTAGCAGCTTACCCTGCCTCAGCCAGTAAGTGTAGGATTTGCACTTGAACCATATAGGAACCCCGGTGAGATGGTGACATATTGGCACCTGAACCAAGATAAAGGGCGTGTCTTTTTTATCGTGTCAACAAACTCACTTTAGAGCATGTAACTAACCCCACAAATTTCAATCTACCTCTCTGGCCTTCAGCCCTTTTTTACTGTGTCCACAAATTCAGCTTGAAGCTAGTGCTCCCCCCACCACACACAGCCCCTTTTTACCGTGTAGACAAAGTCCGGCTTGCACCCTTTTTTATCGTGTGTACAAAATCCACCTTAAGCTCCCAGCTAGCCGACCATTTTCCCGCCCTCACGAAAAAGGTTGAGGCTCTTTTTATCGTGTACACAAAGTCCGGCCTAAGCCCATGTTCTGACAAACCCTTTGATCATATTCTTGACCTCACGAAATTGATTGCAAACCCGACTTCCGAACAAGAACGAACATACCCTGTATAATGTGCAGGGTATAAAATGGGGGCAGCTTCCTATGGATTTTAAACGGGGGCAAAGTGGGGGCAAAATGGAGATATAAGAAAAGGATTCATGTCATATACAGACATAAACCCTTGATTTAACTGGAGCCAACGATCGGAATTGAACCGACGGCCTGCTGGTTACGAATCAGCTGCTC
>DDLU01000041.1 GCA_002340305.1 Desulfovibrio sp. UBA2564 | reverse complement strand
AACCCTTTTGCAAAAGGGTTCTCTGGACTCTCCAGGCGAAATCGTTTAACAAAAGCGCGTAGCGCATCAAATTTATAAAACTTCAATCTCGTATTTTTTCATGAAATGTACGGGATTGTATGATTCTTTTGCCTTGCGCAGCCCAGGCTCGCCGAGATCCTGTTCACGGTTGACGAACTTCTTATCGCTGGCGTTGTTTTCAAGGAACATCTGGTTGATGGCCTGATACACGCCTTTGAAGTAGGTATTCCCTTTTTCAAAATGGATAACGATGGTGTCGTCGCCAAGCGGTTCAGCAATGGTGTAGGCAATAATACGGTTGTCAACGCGCAGGGTTCCACCGGTAAGATTACGGATGGTGTCCATTTCTTTGAGAACCTTGGCGATGGCTTCGTTCTCGGCAACGAGGGCCGGTGAGAAGTTGTTTTCTTCCTGCCAGCGATACCACTCCAGCTGCATTTCGAGAACTTCTTCCACGCAGTCAGGGGTGATTTCGCGGTACTCGTAATCGTATTTTTTCATAAATTGGCGGTAGAGGTTCTTCTTTTTATGAAAGCGGTTACCGCGTAGTTCGATGAGCTCCTGCACCGAATAGACATAATCAAAATGGTCGCGGTTCTCGGTGATTTCGATTTTATCGCCAAATATATCCTTGAGATGCAGGGCCAGCTGTTCCGGTACACGGGTAAACTTTGTGCCGGGAGTTTGCATGAGTTCGCACTTCTCCCAATCCGCGTTGAACCAGTTTCCGATGGGTGCCCAGTAAACAAGTTCCGGCTTGGTCTGGCGGACGTGGATCAGCCCGGAATCTGAAAGACGTATTTCGAGTCCGTAGTGGTCGGTCCAGCCCCAGATATTGGCAAAGCTGAAGTCGGATGTGCACTGCGGACAGGCTGCGTGGGCCTTTTCAAATTCATCCTGACATTCAGGGGTTATGGGCTTGAATTCGTTATTCATTACTGGTCCTTTTATTATTTTTTTTGATCATGCTGAACTTCTGCCAGTTTCGGCACGAGAATGTGTAAAAAATGATAGAGGCTTGTAAGCCTTGTGAAATCAACATTGCCATCCAAATTCCGGTGGCGGAATGCAGCACCTGATGCCCCAGAACGTAAGCGAGTGGAAGTCTGCATCCCCAGACAGTGACGGCGAAAATGAACAGGTTGTAAAGTGTAGCACCTGCACCGTTCAGTGCCCCGGCCATGATCATGGAGGTCAGGGTAAACGGGATGGCGAGCATATTGTAGTATAAATAGTTAACAGCCTCGTCGAGAACGACCTGTTCCGGGGCGATAATGGCAGTTACCGGATAGATAACCTGCCAGAGCAGCAGAGCAGTTATGCTTAAAAATCCAATCGCCAGAAAGAGTATTCTATACCCGAATTTCTTGGCTTCGTCAGCTTTTCCATCACCGAGATAGTGACCAATGATAATTGAGGCCGTCATGTTGAAGGCGAATGCAGGCAGGAAGAGGATGGATTCAATCCTGATCCCTGCGGTCATACCTGCCAGTGCGATAACGTTGCCTTCCGGCAGGCTGGCGGTAATTGAGTAAAGTAACATATACCCGGAATGCCAGACCAGCTGCATTAAGCCGCTGGGCCACGCTACCTTGAAAAGGTAAGGGAAGGCACTTTTCATCCAGCGTAGCGGGGCGATGCATCTACGGCGCAAGTCCCCGGATTTGATGAGGACCGCGACATTGAAAATCGCACCCAGTGTAATTGAACCGAAGGTCGCCCATGCGAGACCTTTGTATCCGATATTGGGGAATCCCCACATGCCCATGCCGAGTCCAAGATCACCTATAGTGTTGGCTACAGTGACGATGATCATGCTGTAGAGTGGCAGCATGACTTTTTTTTGGGCCCGGAAGACCGCATTGGTAATGATAAGCATGTAGTAGATGGGCACAAGGTATAGGAATACCTCGCTAAAATATTCCATTATATAACGCATCTCATAGGGAACCTGCAGGATGGTCAGGATTCCATTACGGAAGGGAAATCCAACTGCGAATATCGTTAGGCCAAGTACGGCACTGGTGATGCAGCAAAGGCCTACGTAGCGTTTTGCCCGTAGCATCATCCCGGCACCGATGGACTGGCTAATAGCCGCAACTGAGCCGTTGGCGGTCGCCATGGCGATAACCAGAAAGAATAACAGGGATTGGCTGATCATGCCCATAGAGGCCTGAATCTCGCGGCCGAGCTTGGATGCAACCCAGACATCCACCAGACCGATCATAAGGTGGAAAAGCATCATCAGGATTTGCGGCCATGACAGGTTCCATATAGTTCTGTATGGAGCGTTGGTCATGTCTGCCGTGGTCATATTCATAAGCGGGAAAAACTCCGTAAATAATCAAATGGTAAACAGCTTTATATTGAATCTTCGGTGCTGATAAATCAGAGGAAAGGTTGATTCAGCTGCGGAGCTAGGAGTTTAGTTACAGTTTCAAGAAAAGCAAGAACTCAATGGCTGGAATATAATTTTGATGCGTTTTTGTTTTTGGGGTTATAGATTTATTCTCATGACCTGAGTCATTGTACTTTGTGCGTTACTTTGTTTATGTTATTAAAAACATTGAACCCAAAGCGATTGCAAATATCAGGAGGCTGGATAATGGCGAACGATGAAAATTTCTGTCCTAGAGTGCGGTTGAACCTCTGGCTGGAAACAGAAGAAGGTATGCTCTTCGGTCTTGGAAGAGCGCAGCTGTTGGAGCAGATTGAAAAGCAGGGTTCGCTGAATAAAGCGGCTAAAGCACTCGGAATGTCTTATCGTGCTGCATGGGGCAGGCTCAAGAATACTGAAGAAGTTCTGGGGGATTCCCTTGTGTTGAAGACACGTGGCCGTAAAGGATGCAGCCTGACTCCGCTGGGTGAACGCGTGCTTGAAGATTATCGCCAGTGGGTGCAGGAAGTCGAAAATTTCGCAGTTATGACTGCCCGCAAATCTTTCCCTTGGAATATCGCTTCATATGATGAAGATATGGAGCGCATTGCTCAGGAGAAGAAAGGTAAGAAGTAGATGCTGAACAGTATGCGCTCCATCCAAAAAGTATTGCTTGTCGCTGGACTCGGCCTGCTGCTGTTTTTTTCATGCATTGCCTGCAAGACCATTGATGCCTCCGGTGAGGTCTCGGCAACGGTCTCAACAATTGATGGCGGTAAATCCGGGTAGATCGGCGATATTTAGCTGAATCAATTTAGTCCACCCCTGTTTCAAAAGGAGCAGGGGTGTTTTTTTACGGGTTGTAGAATTATTATCAATAACGCCAGAAATAGTAGTTTTATCGTTTCTCTCATTCCTTTCATTTTTCACCTCCCCTCGCTTAAAAAATTCAATTCTAATCTGTTTATATATTGTCCACAGGGGCAGTGACAGCATATTTTGTGTTCGAAATGATGCGTTTTGAGTTTTATGTAGGCCGTATTTGTTTAAAAAAGCGCACTGGTATATCGCATAATAAGTTTGAAAAAAATAAATTTAAGTTTCAAAATTTATGCAAATTATTCGATTTCAGGCGAGAATAAATAAAATTTTTGGTGACTATATTGACACTAATGTATGTAAGTCTTACAAGTGAGCGTTCCACAAATTTATATAATAATTTATGACAGGAGGCTTCATGTTAAAAAGGTTTCATTTTTTGGACAACTTGAGAGGTGTAGCCATTCTTATGGTTGTCGCTTTGCACGTATTTCTTTGTTATATGGTTTATGCTCCCGAGTGGTGGTTTGTTATTGATCCGAAACAGAGTATGTTTTTTACTTACGGGGTGGTATTAATTGATGTTCCGGTTATGCCCATAATGTTTTTTATTGCCGGGTATTTTGCTTTTACATCTTTGGATAAACATGGAGTCAGGCAATTTTGGGTTGCAAAATTTAGGCGAATAGTTGTTCCATGGATATTCGGTGTCGTAGTTCTGTCCCCCCCTGCTATGTATATGATTCTCCTCTCGAGAGATACGGCTCCTGACTTTTGGACTTTTTTCACAGATGTGTTTTGGTCCAAGATGTTTAGCCAATCGGTGTTTTGGTTTCTCGGATTGCTGGTACTCTTTTATGCCCTTTTGACTTTGTGTTACGAAGTTTCAGACCGATTTAGAACTTTGGATTTAGATATCAAAAAGCCCGGAATTTTATTTACCGTTTTTTTTATTGCTGTTAACTCCGGGTGTTTCTTGTTGCTGAACTATTATTATCCGGTCGATTTTTGGAAGACTGATCTGTATTTAATTATGTTGCAGCCTGTGCGTTTTTTCCTTTATGTTTTCTATTTCTTTCTTGGAGTATTGGCATGGAAAAGGGGGTGGTTTCAGGAAAATGGCTACATGCCTAAGTTGATTCCATGGTTGTTAGCATCAGTTATTTCTGCATTTATTTATGTGCATTATAAAATGCAAATGCCCATGCGTGGAACAGAGTTCTTGATAAAATCAGGGAATGCATTGTGGTTTAACGTTTTTGCGTATTCAACAATGATGGCCTGCTTTGCTGTCTTTTACAGTTTTTTTAATAGTGCAAATAGGATTTGGCGTTCTTTTTCGGACAGTTCCTATGGAATTTATTTGCTTCATTCTCTCGTAGTATATTATGGGGCGTACTTTTTGCTGAATTTGGACGCTTCACCGTATGTGAAGGCTGAAATTTTATTGACTTCTTCTGTTCTAGTGTGCTGGGTACTTACACTACTATTGAAAAGGAATAATGTCTTGGCGAGAATTATTTAACGTTAGCTGGGTTTTTATCATAAGACAGCCCCTGCTTCATAAGAAACAGGGGCTGTCTTATGTATGCGGAATAGAGTGTAGTGGCTCTATCTGTAGTAGAGATTGCGTCCACCTACGGTCAGGAATGCCTGATGCAGATTTCTGCGGATGTCGCGGCGATCCCAGATATCCTGAATGTGACCTCTGGAAAGCGCGTTGTAAGCGGAATGGTAATCCGGCGGAATATCCATACCGGTGGTTTCCTTGATAACACCCGGACCGGCAAAACCGATGCGGGAGGAACGTACTGCGTACTGGTAGGGTGAGCAGCCGAGGAAACTTGCTACAGGACCGGCGTAGGAGTTGGTATCGTAAAGAACGATGTAGAGTCCGCCGGACTCAATGTAGCGGCGTACAGCCATAGTTACACGAGGCATCTGGATCAGGCCATTGGTTCCTTCCTGAATACGGATACCGGCGGTACCGTGAACGTATGCGAGGAAGGGGTAACGTTTCTTGCCTGCCAGCTCGAGAGCGCGGATAAATTTTTCACCTTCGGCCGCACCCACGGAACCACCACGAAAGGGAGCTACGAGGGTTGCACAAGTCACCTTGGTGTGCTTGATAGCACCTTCAAAGGTAATACAACCGGACTGTAGTCCGGTCTTTGCTTTCGCGCCATCCAGTCTTTCTTGAAAGTTGGGAAAGTCAGTGGGGTTGGCGGAGCAGATTGATTTGTTGAATTCGCGCACGGTACCCCAATCGAATACGTTGGCCATGTACCAGCGGTATTCCATGGGGAAGTGGTGCCCACAAGTGGGGCATACACCGCCGAACTCGTTGAAAAGGTCACGTGACCAGATTTCGAGACAGCCGTTCTTTTCAGCGTTGGGACAAGTTATTTCCTTGTCTTCGCTGGCACGGGGGCTGACGTAGTGACGATAATCAGACGGCGGAAGGTCCGGCTCTGCGTCTTCGGAAAGCTTGGTCAGGGCAGCTTCGACTTCGGATACGCTCTTGGTGTTTGCGCCCATCTTACCGAGAAGCATGTGTTTGAGCTTGTCGAACTTGTTGGTCACAACATGCATTTCGTCTTTAGCTTCATCGGCGAGAGCCTGAATTTTGGACTGATACTTGCGGATCATGTCATAGCGTACGGTGGAGTACGCAGCAGCCATGGCATCGACTTTTGCGGAGTTGAGTTTTTCAAGGAATGAACGCTTGTCGTCGAATGCTTCCTGAGCCATGCGGCGGTATTTTTTGTAACGCTTCCAAAGCAGCCTGTCTTTCGCATTAGGGCTGATCTGCCAGCGGACGAATACGGATTCGTCAGTAATATCTTTTTTATTGTGGTTCTTGAGCGCAGCCTTACTGAAAAGACGCAGCCCCTTAACACTCAGAACAACTTCATCAGTTGCGCGGATAACTTCCGCTCGGACCATTTTGTAGAAATCAAAGTGCTCGGGTCGTGCGCCTAGTGCGGGTTCACGGATGATGCCGTCGATGTAACCGAAACGCAGATTGTCGTCAGCAGTAATGCACTGGGACTTTGCGCAGGTTTCGATCAGTTCGGTAGGAGCACGTTCACCTCCGCGGATGCGGCCTTCAATTGCAGCGGCACCTTCGGGGGAAATAACGGAGTAGTAGCCGTGGGAAAGCATGAGGCGTTTATCTGCCATGGCAATTGCTTCCGCACCACCGGAGCCACCTTCGGAAATAACGGATATGACAGGAACATCAAGTCCGCACATTTCGTAGATATTTTCCGCGATCTGCTGAGCTGCACCGGGGTAATCTTCTACCGGATAGGAACCGGGGGTGAATACGTAGGTGTGGATGGGGATATTCTCGCGGGCGGCCACCTTCATGTAGCGCAGGGCGTTTGCGTTACCCCAGGGCTTGATGCAACCGCCGTTGCGGAATTCCTGACCGTGCCCTTTTTCCTGACCGACGACCATTACCGGCTGGTTGTGGACTTTTTTACCCACGCGGCGGGTGAAGTAGGCACGGGCGATGACCATGCCGGGGTCGATGCTCA
>DDLU01000135.1 GCA_002340305.1 Desulfovibrio sp. UBA2564 | reverse complement strand
TCTGGTACCGGGAGCGAGACTCGAACTCGCAAGGGCGTGAACCCGGCGGATTTTGAGTCCGCTGCGTCTACCAATTCCGCCATCCCGGCATGCGTGAGGGATTGTTAATATTAGATGAACTTAAGACTGTCAAGTCGTATTTAGCAAGATATGGACATGATAATCATTTTGCCCGCCTTTATCCTTAATGGCTAAAATTGCACGGACATACTACTTTACTCTATTGTAAAGCAGATAACTCGATGCTATTTCTAACTTCCTTTTATTAATCCTACGAAGAAAGAGATTCCCATGATTCCAATCGGCTCGCTTGTCAACGGTGCCGCAATTATCGGCGGTTCCATTATCGGTATTCTCCTGCACAGCAGATTTCCTGAACGTATCAGGGAAATTATATTTCAGGCTCTGGGCCTCGGCGTTCTGCTTATTGGTATTCAAATGTCTTTGAAAGTTGAAGACATCCTTGTGGTGATTTTCAGCCTTATCATTGGCGGCATTGCCGGAGAATTAATGCGTCTTGATACTCTCTTCGAACGCGGAGCCGGATGGCTAAAAAAAAGAGTCGGCTCCAAGGATACCGGCTTCATAGATGGTATGATAACTGCTTCCCTGATCTTCTGCATAGGGGCCATGGCTATTATCGGTTCTTTCGAGGAGGGGATCAACGGCGACACCACCATTCTTTTCACCAAAGCCATGTTGGACGGATTCGCCGCTATCGCTCTTGCCTCTTCATACGGTATCGGGGTGCTCTTTTCCTTCATTCCGGTCATCATCTATCAAGGTGCGCTAACCCTTTTCGCTGGATCATTTCAGGAATGGTTCTCTCCGATGATTATCTCCCAGCTCACTGCTACCGGGGGACTGCTCATCATCGGCATCAGCCTGACCCTGCTTGATATCAAAAAGATTAACCTTGCGAATCTGCTGCCGTCCTTAGGGGTAGTCATTGCCTTGACCGCATTCTTTAATTAATTTCAACAAAAAAAAGCGGATGTTTTAAACGTATTCTTCATTGAATATTAATTTTGGATAGGTTCTAATACTATTATGAAAATCCGCTGGAAAATCCTCATTGTCCTGCTTACCTTTTCACTGGCTCCTTTATTCGTGCTTAAAACGCACGGCCTGAATTCCCTAAAGGAGCTGGGGGCAGATTTGCAGACCCAAACCCGCGTGACCTTACTTGAACGGGCCACCCAGAACCTTGCTGATCAGGCCAAGGGGGCTGCGGTGCTGGTGGATCTTGAAGAGCGACTTTACAACACCACGCTGAAAAGTATTCAAGGTGAAGCAGAGCTACGCCTGACAGACAATGACACTGCACCGCAAGCGGACGAACCGTTCATCACCACTCCGTTCAAGACGATTAACGAACCGGAATTCATCCACAAAGCCGGCTATAAAAAACAAGCCCTGATGGGCAAAGGCGTAAACCGTAAGAATGAACACACCGACATGGCTGGCGTACAACGCGGTGATCTGGTTGATCTGGCCATTACCCTTAATCATATTTCATTCTGGATACCCAAAAAGCTTCCCCGCGATGAAGCCATGGCTGATATAAACAAGCTGGCCCCGTTGCTTGATGATTTTAAAACATGCGCTGCTGATTTACAAAATCTGGTTCTCTGGCAGGAAATCATTCTTGATAACGGTATTGTCGCCAGCTATCCGGGACACAATTCATTTCCTCGTAACTATGATGCCAGAAAACACGTTTGGTACGAGGACACCAAAAAAAACATGGGATCAAATTGGACTCTGCCCACTCCCGATCCGGCGACCAGAACCCTCTGCTACAGAATCTCTTCTCCCATAATGGATGGAAACAAATTCATCGGGGCAGCCTCCATTGTCATACCGGTAGGATCAATAATCGAAGGTTCTTTTACCGGGAGTAAAAGTAACGCAGCTGAAGTCATGATGGTTTCAGCAGGCAGCGAAAGTTTTTATAAGGACAACTCGCTTCTGATCGTAGGTAAAGTTGGCGATGACACAAGCTTTAAAACTACAGACACATCCAAAGGGCGATTCTGGCTTCGTCCACCCGAACCGCAGTGGATTAGCGAAGATACCCCGGAATTCAAAACCTTGGTTGCGGATATTGAGGAAAAGAACTCAGGCGTTCTACATATGGACTACAACGGCATTCCATCCCTTTGGACCTATAGCCCTATCAATACCTATCTGGCGGTGCTGATTATAACTCCGGTCCATGAATTCACAGCCGAAGCGGATGAAGCTGAGCAATACGTGCGCGAAAGCATAACCAACCAATACGAAGGGACATCCCTTATCGCTTTTGTGGTTATCATCTGCATCGCTATTGTGGCCTATTTTGTCTCCCGCAGCATAGCCAACCCCATCAGCAAACTTTCAGAAGCCATGCTGAAAGTAGGTGAAGGAGACTGGAATGCCCGTGCGGATTTCCACGCCACCGATGAACTGGGCGATCTGGCCCAGAGCTTCAACTACATGGTTCCACAGCTTCGCGAACATTCCAAAATCCGGCAGGCCCTCAGCCTTGCGGACGAAGCACAGCAATCTCTTTTCCCGCAGTCCCCTCCGGAAGTAGAAGGGGTCAACATCGGTGCCCGCTGCACCTTCTCTGAACAAACCGGCGGAGATTATTATGACTTTGTCGGCTGCGCCACCTGTGGGACCAAAACTTTCGCAACCGCCATCGGTGATGTATCCGGGCATGGAGTAAGTGCGGCATTGCTCATGACCAGTGCCCGTGCTTACATGCGTGCCCTTTCGGGCCGTGGCAGATCGCTGGTTGAAAGCGCAATGGAAGTCAATAGACTGGTAAGCAAAGACTGTGCCCAGACCGGGCATTTCATGACCATGTTCGTGGCTATCTGCAACACAGAGCAAAGAACAATCAACTGGATCAGGGCCGGACATGATCCGGGGCTAGTTTACTCTCCTGAAACTGACAGCTTCGAGCAATTGCTCGGAGAAGGTCTGGCTCTAGGCGTTGATGAAACATACGTTTACAGGGAATACTTGACCCAAATGGAACGGGGGCAAATCCTTGTCCTCTACACAGACGGTATCTGGGAGGCTCACAGCCCGGCGGGTAAACAGTTCGGTAAAGACCGCTTGCAACAGATAATACGCGACAACTACCATAAAACATCACAGGAAATGGCTGATAATATCCTTATTGAAGTAGCGGCCCATCGCAATGGCCTGCCTCTCGAAGACGACTGCACAATCATCGTGATAAAATTTCTATGAAATACTCAGTATACGAACTGGCGACGTTCGCCTTCGATCCCCTGCACGCTTTTTGGCAGAATGAAAAAACAGAACGGGCAGTAGCCGGAGTACTCATCGGCTGCTTTCTTGCCGCCCTGCTGGGTATTGAGCTTGGCAGACAGGGCCTGCTTCCCGAAGCAATCGCCGCCAAAACACCGACCAGCCATTACGCCGCAGTCGGCATAGCTTTTACTCTCGTTCTGGTGCTGGAGGTTGTCAGCTTTATTTTCGTACTGCCCTGCTCATTCTCCAAATCGGTCGGTAAACAACTGGAAATACTCTGCCTGATTCTTATGCGCAACTCTTTCAAAGAATTGGTCAACTTCCCGGAGCCGATCACCTTTACCGGAAATATGACACCCATTTACCAAATTCTTTCCGACGGTGCCGGAGCATTCGCTGTGTTTGTCTTACTGGGCATCTACTACCGGATCCAGAAACCGGGCTCTATTCTCAAGCCCTGCTATAAATTCAGCTATGTCGCCAACAAAAAATTGGTAGCCTTATTGCTGCTGGGATTATTTATGGGACTGGGTGCATATGTATTTTACTGCTCAGTAAAAGGTTTGCCGGCCTTTGACTTTTTCAGCACTTTTTACACTATTCTGATCTTCAGTGATATCCTGCTGGTACTTATTTCCCAGCGTTTTCTACCGCAATTTCATGCAGTTTTCAGAAACTCAGGCTTTGCGCTGGTAACTCTGCTGATCAGACTTGCCCTTGCTGCCCCTCCCTTCTACAATGCAGCCCTCGGGGTTGCCTCGGCCGGATTCGCGGTCCTTTTAACCCTAGCTTATAATTCATTCTACAGAAAAGAAAAGGAATCCTGATATGAAAAGTATCTGCATTTTTCTCGGAGCCAACCCCGGCAACGATCCCAAATATGCCCAAGCGGCCCGCAACATGGGCCGGGAACTGGCCGAACGGGGGCTGACCACGATTTACGGAGGCTCACGCACTGGACTGATGGGTATCCTCGCAGAAAGCGCACTGGAAGCAGGCGGCAAAGTAATCGGCGTTATCCCCGAAAGCCTGTATAAAATTGAAATCGCTCACACCGGACTGACCGAGCTACACGTTTCCGACTCTATGCATGAACGCAAAGCACTTATGGCCGAACTCTCTGATGGCTTTATTGCAATGCCCGGAGGCATCGGAACCATGGACGAGATTTTCGAAATTTTTACTTGGGCACAGCTTGGTTTTCATTCCAAACCCTGCGGCCTGCTCAACGTTGACGGATATTACGACAAGCTTCTTTCCTTTCTGGACGGAGTTGTTGAAGAAGGATTTCTGAAAGGAATGCACCGGGAAAAACTGCTCACAGCAGAGACCCCGGACCGGCTCATCCAATCCTTTGCCGGCTACGAACCGCCCAGCGGCTCAAAGTGGGTGGAAAAAGTGGATATCACCGCAGGCAAAAGACAATAATAAAGTACAATCTCCCTGCTAGGCCTGCAGGGAGATTTGTTTATTTCTCCTTCCGCCCCGAAAATTCCGGGTCCACAAAGTAAATCATCCTACTACGCGGCGATAGATACTCAAACACTTCCGGCGAGAGTTTCTCCGGATTAATTGAGTCGGTAATGGAGTACTCAGGCTCCTCTTCCAGATCAATAATTACGGCTTCTTTCTTGGGTATCTGCGGATCATATATAACTACACTGGGCATCAAGGGCTTAGAAAGATTAACGGAGATAACCATTCCGATCATATCTTCGTTAAGAACAACAACTGTTCCCGGAGGATAAATTCCCATACATTGTATAAATGCTGAGAGATAATCGGGTTCGAAATTTTTAGCCCTTTTGGAAAACATATACGACAAAGCCTGATAAGGTGTCAGCGATGCGCTATGGTCGTGTTTATTTATAAGCAGGTCATAAAAATCAGCAATAGCCAGTATCTTGGCCAGTTTTCCTATTTCGCCCCGGCGCACTCCTCGCGGATAGCCTCCGCCAGAACAACGCTCATGGTGAGCATAAACAATTTCCATGGCCTCAGCCGGGAAATTGTCACAAGCAGAAAGAATATTCACACCGAAAAACGGATGCTTGCGAAACAGCTCTACCTCAAATTTATTCAACTTTCCTTTCTTGTGTAAAATTTTTTTCAATCTTTGACTTACCTATGTCATGAAAAAGACCGCCGAGTGCAAGGGTACGCATCTCATCCTCATCCAGTTCTACAGAGCGCCCCAAAATTAAAGCCAAAACAGTAACATTCATGGAATGGTAATATACGGTATCGCTCTTATCCGTTTGCAGATTGAGCACATGCATGAGTGCTTCACAATCACTAAGAAAATAACGGCTTAGCGTGGTTGAAAGAGCGTTAGCCTCTTCCAGAAACTGCATATTACCTCTGTTAATGGAAAACATAAGGTCCTCAACCTGTTTTAGGGACAGTGAATACTTCTGCTCCGCCCGTGCAACGGATTCTTTCTTCTCCTTGAGCTTTTCCATCCGCTTTTTCTTTTCATCAAATAAAGCGTCAGGAACGACTTTCGCCTGAGTATTATCAGGACTTGTTTCAGGTTTCTTTTTGGCTTTTTTTAAAGGCTCAACCAAACTCTTATCGGGGACACATATCACCTTAATCACACCCAAAGAGCGCAGGGTTTCTATGGCCTCAAAATCCTTAATCCTAAAGCTACTGGTTAAAAATGGATGCCGATACCACGGAACACCCACGAGCTTGATAAAAACTCCGGGCCGCAGCAGATCGACATTGATCATATATTCACCGTCTTTTAGCCTTGGCATATCCGATCACCGTACCTGAATAATTATGAAAAATTCTTTTCCCTGATTGAAATTTTCTTCGTGATGTCAATAATTTTCTCAGCATTTCGATGGATGTAGTCAATAATCTTCGAATCCAGAACCTGATCTTTCGAAAGAAACTTCCGCCTTTGCCCTTTAATTACCCCGAAAACATCTTCTGCCAGCTCCATACCTTCAGTCAGTCCCAGCGGGTAGACTTCACGGATATTATACATTGCCTCTGCCCCGAGAACATCGCCCAAAGCCCGGACCACCATAGGATCATAGCGGTTCTTGCGAAGTTTCATCGCCCCCAGGGCATCACCGGAGCTGCGCCCACCGAACCTGAGCTGATCGAAATCAGAAACAACCTTCATAATTCTGGCACCGATAGGAATCTCATCTTTGGAAAACCCTCCATCATCACCTTCCACTGCATAATGGGCTTCCTGTAACGAAAGCTTCAGGCATATATCTTCAAAATGCGGTAATCTGGACAGCAACTTAGATGAATATTCAGTATGTTGAGTGAATATTCCGTAATCAACATTCCCAAAGGGCTCGCCTGTCTCAATTTTTTCCAACAACAAATCAGGCAGGAAGATGTAGCCAATAGAGGAGAGCGCGGTCGCAACCTCAGTACTCCACGGGTCAGGATCACCCAACTTTCGACTTAAAGCCTTTACCAGCGGCAGAATACGATCAGCGCGGCTGTTCAGACCGGGATGATGCATTGCAGCGATATCATTGACCATTCTAACAACACCATGGGTCATTTTATCGGTCATGTGTGATTCAACATTTGAAAGACGATGAAATTCCAATGCATCGACCAAGGCTTTCTTCAATATACTAAACTTGCATGGTTTAGTCAGAATCCTGAATACGCCGGATTCATTCACAGCATCAATGGCAACTGAAAGGTCAGCATTTCCGCTTAAAAGAATTCTGACTGAAGCAGGAGATATTTCTTTTGCTTTTGCCAAGAACTCAACCCCGTTCATTTCCGGCATTTGATAATCAGAAATAAGAACGTGAAAAGGGCCATCCGTCTTTAGCACATCAAGAGCCTCTGCTCCGGACAAGCTAGACTCCACACTAAGCTTCGCTGTCGAAATTTTGGAAAACAACAAATGAAATGCTTCATCGTCATCAACAAGAAGAATCCTGTACATTCCAGCCTCCGGACAAATTCATAAAAAACACAGCTGCCGACAGCTTCAGTATAGTACTTCTTTGATTATAAAATAACCCACTCGCGCAATAAAATAACAACTTTTTTGTTATTGATTTATCAATACTTAAGAAACCCAAAACCACGAAGAGCTTGGAATCTATTATAAATCAAAAAGTTAGCTGACAAAAACAAACCCATCTTATATAGAAAGACAAAGCCTAGAATGGAGGAATGACTATGAAACAGTCCGACTACATTGAACTTGAAGACAGATTTGGCGCACAGAATTATAAGCCGCTGGATGTTGTGATTAAAAAAGGTGAAGGAGTCTGGGTCTGGGATGTGGAAGACAACAAATACATGGATTGCCTCTCTGCATATTCCGCCGTTAATCAGGGACATTGCCACCCCCACATCAAGAAAGCGATGCAGGACCAGCTTGATAAGCTTACCCTGACCTCACGGGCTTTCCGCAACGACCAATTGGGACCGTTCTACGAAGAGCTTTGCGCCCTGACCAACTCCCATAAAGTACTACCCATGAACAGCGGTGCTGAGGCAGTTGAAACAGCAATCAAAGCTGTCCGCAAATGGGGCTATATGGTCAAGGGAGTTCCCGAAGACAGAGCTGAAATTATCGTCTGCGCCGATAATTTTCACGGCCGGACCATCTCCATTGTCGGCTTCTCCACCGATCCTGTTTCCCGGCGTGGGTTCGGACCATTTACCCCCGGATTCAAAGTCATTCCATTCGGTGATCACAAAGCCCTTGAGAACGCCATTACTCCTGACACTGTAGGTTTTCTTGTAGAACCTATTCAGGGCGAGGCCGGGGTAGTTATTCCCCCGGACGGATATCTCAAAAAGATCCGCAAAATTTGTACCGCTAACAACGTAAACCTAATTTTTGACGAAATCCAAACCGGACTCGGTCGAACAGGTAAAATGCTGGCAGAAGAGCACGAAGGAGTCGAAGCTGACATAACCCTTATCGGAAAAGCACTTTCCGGCGGTTTTTATCCTGTTTCGGCAGTACTCTCCAACACCGAGGTTCTCGGCGTGCTCAAACCCGGTGAACACGGGTCCACATTCGGTGGTAATCCGCTGGCCTGCGCTGTGGCAAGAGAAGCACTCAAAGTGCTTAAAGAGGAAAATCTGATCCGCAATGCTCAGGAAATGGGTAAAAAATTTCTCGATGGGCTCAAATCAATCAATAACAACAAAATACGGGAAGTGCGCGGGCGCGGCCTGCTGCTGGCAGTGGAATTCAAGCTGGATGCAGGCGGAGCCAGACAATACTGTGAAAAACTCAAAGAAAACGGCCTGCTCTGCAAGGAAACCCACGACAACATTATCAGGTTCGCCCCTCCATTGGTAATCACAGCAAAACAAGTGGACTGGGCTCTTGAGCGCATACAACCGATTCTTTCGACTTAAAAAACCGGATACACATTAATCCTAAACTTGAAACCACACGGGAATCCGCGCATGGCAAAAAGCATAAAATTGGCGACAACAATTACAGTCTTGCTAACAATCTTCCTATTTTCTTTAGCACCAGCTCAAGCATATCAAGAAGAATTGAGGTTTGACCGTATCTCTTTAAGTGAAGGTTTGTCGCAATCATCAATTCTATGCATGTTACAGGATTCACGCGGATTCCTGTGGTTTGGAACCTACGACGGACTGAACCGCTATGACGGTCGCAACATCAAAGTATACAAAGGGAACATCGAAAAAGGATATCTATCCGATGGTAATATCCGTGCACTCTATGAAGATAAATCAGGGACTTTATGGGTAGGAACCAAAGGAGGCGGATTGAACCGCTATAACCGTTTGACTGACAGTTTCGATAATTTCCAGCCAATCCCCGGAAACCAGCTGTCAATTTCCGGTAAAAACGTAAGCACGATCTTCGAAGACTCAAAAAGACGCTTATGGGTCGGTACCCACAAAGGGGTAAATATCTTTAACCGGGAGACAAAAACATTCACCCGCTTGCAGCACTCCAACGCCCCGGGCAGTATCAGTCATGATGAGATCAGATCGCTATATGAAGACCTGCAAGGCCGGATTTGGGTTGGAACAGCCACAGGGCTGAATCTGTTTGATGAAAAACTGAATAACTTTAAGAGCTTTCTGCACGATCCTGATAATGACGAAAGCATTTGTGACAATACAGTTCTATGCTTTTACCAGCAGAAGAAAAATGAACTCTGGGTTGGAACTAAAAAAGGAATTTCCATACTGGACCCTGACAGCGGAAAATTTAAAACCCTTTTTCAATCCCTCGAAATCAACGACATTTATCAGGATAACTCCGATAATCTCTGGCTTGGCACCCTTGAAGGATTAGCCAAGCGTAACCCGGAAACCGCATCAGCTGTCCCGGAAAAAATGGAATTTGATTTTTTTCTAAACAACCAACTCGATCCGCAAAGTTTAAGCAGCAATAAGGTCACAAAAATTCTGGAAGACAACTCCGGGGTAATCTGGGTCGGAACCTACACCGACGGACTCAGCAAGCTTACCCCCAAGATGCAGGCCTTCGGTATTCTTAACCGCCAGCCTTGGAAAAAAGACACCCTTTCAGGTCTTGAGGTCAGTGCTGTTCTTGAAGACAGGGAAGGATTGCTCTGGATCGGTACCTACAAAAACGGGCTTAACACCTACGATCCCCATACAGGCGAGATAAAAACCTACAGCACCGAATCATCCAGCCCATGGAAGCTGCCCGGCAACCGGATTAACTGCATATTTCAGGACACTTCCGGGCTAATCTGGGTCGGAACCCGCAAGAAAGGTATCTTCGTAATTGATAAACAAAAAGGGATCGTCAAACAGTATAAATGGGACAAAAAGAACGAAAACACCCTGAGTCAGAACAATATCTGGTGGATCTACGAAGGCAGCATGGGCTACATCTGGATCGGTACCAGTAAAAAGGGACTCAACCGTCTGGACCGCAAAACCGGGGATTTCAAACACTACAACCATTCAGACTCTGATCCGACCAGCCTTGGGCATAAAAGGGTCCGCAACATTTTTGAGGACAGCAACAACAACTTCTGGGTCTGCACCAATGCCGGACTGAATCTCATGGACCGGGAAAAAGGAACATTCAAACATTACCGCCATGATCCCGATAATCCGTACTCCATTTCCAACAACCGGGTCACTCCGATAGCCGAAGCCGCTGACGGTTCACTCTGGCTGGGCACTGATTCCGGCCTGAACAGATTCGACCCAGTAAGCGGGCTTTTCACCCGATATACAGTTGAAAGCGGCCTTGCCAACGATGGAATCCAAGGGCTCTGTCTCGACAGTGTCGGGCATGTCTGGGTCTCGACGTTCAAAGGTGTTTCCAAGCTTGATCCCGTCAGCGGGAAAGTCTGGAATTTCGGCCCTTCAGACGGCCTGCAAGGGATTGAGTTCTGGATTAATTCCTACAACAAAGGGCAAAGTGGGAAGATATATTTCGGTGGCCTGAAAGGATTGAACATGTTCAATCCCCAGAACATAAAAGTTAACCATACTCCCCCCCCGATAGTTCTTACCGACCTGACTATCATGGGTGAACCCGCGAATCTCGGAACAAACATTACTGAATCAAAAAACATCGCTCTTTCATGGAAAGATGCCATGTTCAGCTTTCAATTTGCGGCACTCGATTACCAGAATCCGGAATTAAACCAATACCAGTACAAATTGGAAGGTTTTAATGATGGATGGATTGATTCTCCTGACGCAACTGCCACATTCACCAACTTTGACCACGGTAACTATGTATTCAAAGTCCGTGGCTCGAATAGTGACGGGGTTTGGAATGACGAAGGAGTCAGCCTACAGCTGACCATTATTCCCCCATTCTGGAAAACACTTTGGTTCAAGACCGTATTGTTCTTCTCAGCCGTTCTTATCTTCTTCGCCATTATACAGCTGCGTACCCGCACAGTTCAAAAACAAAAGAAAGTTCTGGAAGCAGAAGTTCAAAGCAGAACAGCAGACCTGAATCAGGAAATTGAAGAACACAAAATTACGGAAAAACGCCTTGAGCAGGCCATCTTAAAAACAGAAGAAGCCAATCAGGCCAAGAGTGCATTTCTGGCCAGCATGAGCCATGAGATACGCACTCCGCTCAACTCCATCCTTGGTGTTGCTGATCTACTCAAAAATACAGTGCTTACTGATGAGCAGGGAGAATACGTAAATATTTTCGAATCATCTGGTGAAATTCTGCTGACCATCATCAATGATATCCTTGATTTTTCCAAGATTGAAGCCAACCATGTGAAGCTGGAATCCATCCCTGTGGACCTGTTGCATGAAGTCGAATCGCTCATGAATCTGCAAACCACCGCCGCCTCCTCACGCCATGTGGATCTGGTCATGCGCTATAAGCCTGAAGTCCCGGAAATGGTGCTTGGAGACTCCACCCGCATCCGCCAGATTCTGCTTAATCTACTTGCGAATGCGGTCAAATTCACTAGTAGAGGCGAGGTCAGCCTGATTGTTTCCAGAGCGGCGCAGAGCAATTCCCCGGACAACATCACCTTCACCATTTCAGATACCGGAATCGGCATCGAACCGGAAAAACTGGAATTAATATTCGAACCGTTCTCACAAGCTGACTCCTCAACCACCCGCAGATACGGCGGTTCAGGATTGGGCCTTTCCATCAGCCGCAAGCTCGCTGAGCTTATGGGCGGTTCCATCACTGCCAGCAGCACTCCAGATCGCGGTAGCACTTTCATGGTGACGCTGCCCTTACCTCACACCCCGCAAGTCGTTACCGCTGAACAACCGGACCTTAATCATTCTGAAATATTGGTTGCGGCACATAATCCTGAAACACTCACTTCACTTTGCGAAACTTTGACCTATTTTAAAGGAAAGGTAACACCGTGTTCGACAGTGGAAAGTCTAAAAATGCTGCTCCCCACACCGGACGAGAGCAAATACGATTTGCTCATCTATGATCTGGGTATAAGAAAAGCACAGGGTCTGGAACTGCTGCGGACACTTCAGGACGGTGGAGTAAAACTGCCCCCGGTTTTAATGCTTCAGCAGGGAGCCAGCTTTGACAGAACTCTCCTTGAAAAAGGTATTGCCGGACGCGGACAGCCTCTTCCGGCTTCACGCAGACTTCTGCTGCGCAATGTCATGGAGTTGCTTAACATCTCCAGTAGACAAGAAGAAAAAGCCATAATTTCCGACTCTCAGGAACTGCCGCCCATTAAGATACTGCTCGCTGAGGATAATATCCCCAACAGGACTTTGATCAGGCATTTCCTCAAGGACACTAACACCACACTAGCTATGGCAGCTAACGGAGCTGAAGGCCTGAATCAGGCCATGAATGACAATTTTAATATTATCCTTCTAGATATGGAGATGCCGGTCATGGATGGCCCTGAGTTCCTCGAAAAATTCAGGAAATACGAGATGGAAAACAAACTTCCATCAACCGGGATCATTGCTTTAACCGCGCATGTTTCAGCTGATTACCGGGAAAAATGTATTTCAATGGGAGCAGATGAGTTCCTGTCCAAACCCATTAAACGGGACAGCCTGTTGCAGACAATCCTGAACGTCTACAACAGGCTGCAATAATAAAACGCCGGATCAGTTCCGGCGTTTTATTAATCTCCAATTATCTTTACAAGCACCCGTTTGCGGCGACCGCCGTCAAATTCTCCGTATCAGCTTGACATCTGCATGCTGCAAATGCTTGATTCTCCTTCTGCCCCGCAGCTGCTGCAGGGTAAATTTTCATCATGAACAACAGCCTGAAGGCTACATAATATTTCAGGGAGAAACAACATGGACAAAGGTTACGCGGAAACTATCGCCTCAGACATTATGCAGATGCTTGAGTCAGCAAAAGGCAGTGATCTGGACCTCAACAGCGGATTTCAGAACGATGCTTTCACCGCTGAGAACTTCTCCTTCAGCTACCTATTTTATCCCCGAGGCATGCTGCTCGCCATCCCGCAGCTCCCGCAGGCCGTGCGAAAAAAGATCAAAAAGTCCAACATCCTAGGAACCGTTGATCTTGAAGGTAGAAAAGTAGGTATCCACCTCATCTGCTCAATAAACAAAGGTTTTGATGAAATCGAAGGCCCTGAAGATATTATCGCCGGTATCAATAAAAAAGAACTGATGGACTTCAAAGAACAGATTGCCGGAATCCTGCACAAAGACCTTGTCGGTAATATTGAAGAGAGAACTGCTGAACAGTAACTAAAAAAAGGTTGCCGCGGAACACCGCGGCAACCTTTTTATTTCTTAGCGTGGGGAACCATCTTACCGATGATCTGGACCAGTTCATCGATTTTAACCGGTTTTGAAGAGTAGGCATCCATGCCGTTGCTGAGAAATTTTTCGCGGTCCCCTTCCATGGCATAAGCAGTCAGGGCAATGATGGGGATATTGTTACCCTGCTCCCTGATTTTTTTGGTCGCTTCCAGACCATCCATCTCAGGCATCTGCACATCCATAAGGATAACATCGAAAGGTCCGCTGTTTTCAAGCAATTCCAAGGCTTCAAGGCCATTTTCAGCGGTCTCCACTTCAAAGCCGTGCTCAGAGAGAAAATGGGCAATATAAAGCTGATTGGTAGCATTATCTTCTGCCAACAGGATACGGGCTGCTAGACCTTTTTCCTCTCCGCCTTCGTCGAGTAATGCTGTCTCTGTTTCATGACACTCACCTACGCTGGACTTGAGTTTAATAGTAAATTTGAACTCCGATCCCCAGCCTTCTTTGCTGGTAAAAGTGATGTGTCCCCCCATCATTTCCACAAGCTGACGGGAGATTGCCAAACCCAGTCCACTACCGGGATGACGCTTTGAATACCCGGCATTGAGCTGAACAAAACTTTCAAAAAGTTTCTCGGCTTTATCCTCTGAAATACCGATTCCGGTATCCTTGACCCGGAACTCGAGAACAGCACCTTCCTCGAAACTGCCGACATGGTTCACTGAGATTTCGACATATCCCTTCTCAGTAAATTTAATGGCGTTGCCCACCAGATTTATAATAATCTGGCCCAAACGGTACTCATCACCGTGGTAGCAGCGGGAGACATCTTCACCAACCTGGGCGCGCAGTTCAATGCCTTTTTCTTCAGCCTGAACCTTGAGCACGGAGAGCTGTTTTTCCAACATTTCAAAAAGATTGAAATCCTCGGGCCGCAGCTCCATCTTACGCGCTTCGATCTTGGAAATATCAAGAATGTCATTAATGATATGCAGCAATGATCCGGCAGCTTTCTTTACTGTGACCAGATACCCCTGCTGTTCATCTGTAAGGTCGGTATTCAGGGTCATCTCGCTCATACCGATGATGGCACTGATCGGAGTGCGGATTTCATGACTCATGTTAGCAAGAAATTCACTTTTGGCCCTGCTTGCCTCTTCTGCGGCATCACGGGCTTCACAGAGTTCCGCCTCACTGCGTTTACGCTCTGTCACATCCTGCCCCACGGCAAGCACGCCCAAAGCACCGCCCTTGGCATCCAGCAATCGGGAAAGCGACCACTGAATCATACGTTCCTCACCGCCCTTGGCGATGACGTAGTTTTCCAGCAAACGCATAGGGGTTCCGGAAAGAACAGTTGCAAACTCGCGGTCATGGTCAGGCCAGAGACGTTCCGGGACAAACAGCTCATAGTAATCCCGTCCAAGAACCTCATGGCGAGTCCGTCCGAAAAGCTCTTCCGCCATGCGGTTGAACTCAAGAATCTTCTTGTCCGGGGAAAGAAGTATGATCACACTCTCGGCAGTCTTAACCAGCGAACGAAAACGATAGGCACTTTCCTTGAGGGCCTCTTCGACCTTCTTTCTGGTGGTGATATCTTCGACAGTGGCGACAACCTTCTTGATATTGCCTTCATCGGAGATAATCGGGGAGGCGTTGATGGAAAGCAGCACCCTGCGCCCATCCATCCAATGAATAGCGTGACGGATATCAAGAACAGCATTACGGATTTTCATAACCCGGTTAAAAGCCAATCTTTCATCAGGAAAACGGGAACCGTCATGTGATGTAATTTTCCAGACAGGATCATTGTGCTGCCTACCGATTATCTCCCCACGGGCAACACCATGCACCCGCGCGGCCTGATCATTGGCAAAGATAATTTTACCATCCTCATTCATCACCAGAATACCCATGGGGCTGGTTTCCATAATACTGCCCATGAGATCCCTTTCACGCTGCAACTCACTTTCCACCTTCTTTCTCTTATCGATATTAAGATAAAGAAAGCCGATGAAGACAAGCAGGACGGCGATGATCATAGCTGCGCCGATCACAAGAATCCTGTCCAGATTACCCGCACCTAACTCTGTAAGCGCGGAAGACAACCAGCCTTCGGCAAAGATGTCGGTACATCCGGGTAGAAAAAGTAATATGGCAAAGAGTATCGTACGCAACATGGCCCTATGTCTGTATCTAAAGTTTCAATTAATCGATTATAGAATCCGTATCAGTATAAATAATGGTAAAAACACATACACCATTATCGTTATTAAGACCCCAGAGCAAGACTTTGGGTAATAATATTCACTACAATATGCCTTTCAGTTCCATACCTTTTATCAGCCCGAAACATCCGGCAAGCATCATGTCCCCTCCGGGAGACGGAAACTCAACAGGATAGCCGCTGAGCAACGCACGGCGAGGCCCCAGCACATAAGTAGGCGCAAAGCCTTGTGCCTCTTTCGGCAGATCAAGAGTCAGGCAGCCATGTCCCCAGTCATCAAAAACATCCTGAAAACTGATCTTGCCCTGACGGAAACGCTGCGAATCTTCCCATAGTTTTTCCGGGGTCATGTTTCCGGTATGGTGCTCATACACTCCGTAGACAGCCCCTTTGTAGAGTAAAAATGAAACAGTATGGCTGTTGCCTACATTAATCAGGCAGATTCCCTGCTTGTGGCTATGTTCCATAATCTCATCCACAAAAAGAGCACCAAGCACCGCTGCTGCCCCGGTATCACTTACCGCGCCGCCGCCAATGCTGTCCTGCAATTCAGCCATGCGGGTAAATTCTCGGGGTACGTTTTCAAAAACGAGGCTTTCCGGTCGTCCCTGATTTTCAAGCAACAGATGCTTCCAGAGATTAAAGCGCCCGATACGGTTACTTTTGCCGGGATGATATCCATGATCCTGCACGGAAGCGGCCACATAGTCCGGATAATCCAAACCTGCGGCAACAAAGAAATTCTCCCACCAACTACGGTCAAAATCTGCAAGAACCACTTCCTCGCAATCTTCCGGTTTGCTTTCGGAGAGAATAATTCCTTTACTCTCCAGCCTTGAAAGGTCATCACCAAGAGCAAGGGCTGCGCGTGGATGGGCATAAACTTTCAATCCGGCTTCCAGATGCGGATAGACGGACCTGCCAAAACCGCCGCCCATATTCCTGCCGGAGAGATAAACATCACGTCCCTGTCCGGTCAGTTCCTTGATCCGTGCACCGACCACTCTAGCCGGCGAAGGCAGGACAAACTTGAAACAGTTTTCAATCTCCACACCTTTAATATAATAAAGAACATCCTGAGTGCCGCTACCGATATCAAGACTCAAAACCGTATCCTTCACTTCAACTCTCCATTTGTAACAGTAAAAATTAATAATTATGTTGCAGGCGGAAGAAATTTGCGTCAATTGGAAACAGGATATGTTAACCGCAACCACACATTGCCTATGATAAAAATATTATTCCTGTTGCTGGTGCTACCGCTGCCCCTCTTTCTCTTTGCCGCACTTTGCAACATAGAAGAGATTCACGGCAGAGGAGCAAGGCAGGCCGCAATAGACATCATCCGTGCTACTCTATCTGCAGGAATAAGCCTGCCCATTGCCATTTGCACCCGTCCTTTCACTTCTCTCTGCAACCTTCCTTTGATCAGAAAAGACGGGGATGACACCCCGATACTCATGGTTCACGGCCTGTATCACAATAAGGCCGCATGGCTGGTCATGCGCTACAGGCTGAACCTTGCCGGATACAGTAACCTGAATACATGGCAATACAACAGCTTCACTACATCTTATCCTGAACTGGTGCTGGAACTGCGGGATATAATTTCAAAACTGCACCGCGAATCCGGGCAAAAAGTTATTCTTACAGGGCACAGTCTCGGCGGCTTGCTCTCCTGTGGTGCTGCCCGGGACCCTGAAATAGGGCAGATATGCGCAGGGATCATCACTCTGGGCACTCCTTACCGGGGCAGCAAAATGGCTTCTATCGCCATCGGCAGACTGGGACGCAGCCTGCACCCGCAAAGTGCTCTTTTCAACGGAGACAACAAAATCAGCTATCCGCAGGAGATACCCAAAACAGCAATCATCTCACCTACTGATGAATTGGTCCTGCCATGGGACAACCTTGAGCCGCAATCAGGGCAATGGCAGATAATACGGACCAAAGCCCTGGGACACGTTGCCATGCTTTACAGCAAAGAGACAGGGGCTCTGGTGTCCGGGGAAATTCAAAAAATCCAAAATGCATAAAAAAAGGGAGGCCCGTAACGGACCTCCCTTTCTTAATTGTCTGCATTCTAGGAAACGTATTCAGCAATCTTGGCTTTAAGCTGATCGGCGGTGAACGGTTTGGTAATAAAATCGTTCACACCGGTTTTACGGGCCAGTTCCTGCTGGGAATATTCTGATTCAGTAGTAACCATAATTACCGGAATATCCGCATAGCCTTCAGTCTGGCGGAGCTTGGAGACAAACTCCATGCCATCCATAACCGGCATGTTCATATCGGTAATGATTACATCGAATTTTTCGCCCAGTTGGATATGAGCATAAGCATCCTGACCGTTCTCACCAACAGTAGGCTCGTAGCCTGCATTGGTAAGAATACTGCGGTAAAGAGCAAGCATGGACTTGGAATCATCAACAGCCAGAGCTTTCTTGCCGCCTATTTCAACGGCTTCAGGCAGTCGTGCAATGTCTGCATCAGCAGCTTCACCGCCGATTTCAGTCAGCTTCGCACGGAAGGCTTCGTGTACTTCGGAGTCCTTGGAAGCAACCACAGCGTTCATTAGAAAACGGCCGATCTTCTCTTCTGCGTAAAGGCTCTGGAAAATATTCACAGCCTTGGCAGTAACGATGGCCCGCAGGATTTTACCGGCTTTGCTGCCCCCCTGCCCTACGATTTCAACCAATTTCTTGGTCACACCGGGGTTAACCAGTCCGTCCAGACCGGTCATAACAGCCACGGTAATTAATTCATCGTCATCATCCAGACCGTCAATAAGGCTGATAACGCCCTTCATGGTGCCGATTCTGCCGATAGCTTCATAGATGGCGTATTTTACACTGGAGTCAGTGGAAAACTTCTTCTCAATGGCATCCATGAGAACATCGAGACCCTCTTTCTCGCCGATAAAGCCAAGCACGTTAGCCGCAAGGATCATGTCATCCTTATCGGTTTCAGGGCTGATGACTTTGGTCAGGTAAGGCACTGCCTTGACTGCCAGAACCGTCAGGGAATCTGTGACAACACGGCGCACTGTGGGGTTTCTGTGGTGAAGGTTGGCTACAACAAAATCAAGGGCATCGTCAGAACCGATGGAAGCAAGGCACTCAACCGCTTTCCAAGTGGTCAGGTCACATACTCCATAATTGCCGTCCTCGTTGTTACGCTCCACAAATGCTTTAAGTGCGGGGATGGATTCTTCATCCTTCAACTCGCCCAGCATCTCAATGGACATAACCACGATAAGGTCATCGTCATTGTTGATATTGGAACGGAAAAGACCGAGAGCCTCAGGTCCGCCGATCTTGGAAAGTGAAGTAAGGACTTCAAAAAGAAAATCCGGATCAACATCACCCTCTGCCATTTTCAGCAGGGCAGGAACTGCGCTTTTGAACTGAAACTCACCGCAAACCCTGATGCACAGGGTACGCAGCTTGCCTTCTTCCTTATCCAGAAGTTCTACCGCTTTCTGTTCATCGGAGGAAAGAACTCCGTTCAAAGCGGTTACAACCATGTAGTCAACAGAAGTATCGTCGAGGGGATTCTGAAATAGATCCAGCAGTGCTTCCAGCTCCGCAGGATCTTTTGCAGTTGCGACTTCATTGAGAATACTAATCTTGTCCAAAAAAGATTTGTCTCTGAAACCGGTTAACATAGACATATTTCAAACTCTCTTTTTTTCAATAGAACTTTAACTATTCAAAACAAAATTCAATGGTGAATTCCCCAGCCTCGGAAGTGAAGGGGATAGCCATAATGGGAGTAGTGGCAATGTGGGTAATTGTATGGTTGTCTCCCATAATTACAGACGGGGTCGCTCCGGAAAAAATAAGTCCCTGTTCGGCTAGTCCCGCTCTGGCCTGTCCGGAAACCATATTGGTGATTTCACCTACGGCATCCTGAACATCCTGCAAAATATCCTGGATATCATCACCGAGCATGTTTTTAACAATGGTGACTGCACAATTTTTTGTGAAAGATATCGAGATGGTTCCATTCATATCACCTGTAATACCAACCAGACCTGTAACATCGCCTACAGCGGTCTTACTTTTCTTTACATAAGGTTTTCCGGGCTTGGGTGATATCATTGCCATCATTGACAACACATCCACAGCTGCCTTGATAAACGGCTTGGCAAGTTCAACATTCATATAAATATTCCCTACATCAGAAGTTTTATCCAAGAACAGGATCACCTTTTATTCGCGATCTTTCTCCCACTTAGAACACAATTTAAAAGATACTAACTTCAAATCATGAAAGGTTCAAGAAACATGATTAAAAAGCAGTGGAAAAATCTCCAGATGTTGCAGCCTTGAATAGTATCGTGTAATTCGTAAAAATCTTTCAACTACTCCGCTTCAAAAGGATATGCATAATGCTTCAAAGTTTAGCCGGACTCTTCGGGTTGGTATTCATTGCATGGATGTTCAGTGAAAACAGAAAAGGGATCAGCCTGAAAAACATTTTGACCGGAATGGTATTGCAATTGGCAGTTGCTGCATTAATGCTCAAGGTCCCTTTTTTCAGTGACGTGGTAATGTATTTGAACCACGCTGTAAATGCACTACAGGAAGCCACTCAGGCCGGGGCCAGTTTTATCTTCGGTTATCTTGGCGGCGGCCCGCTTCCTTTTGCAGAAACATCTCCCGGAGCCAGTTGGACCCTGGCTTTCCGCGCACTTCCACTAATCCTTGTCGTCAGCTCCCTTTCGGCCCTGCTTTTCTACTGGAGAGTAATTCCGGTGGTAGTTAAAGGTTTTTCGCTGGCGTTACAAAAAACTATGGATATCGGCGGCGCACTGGGACTTGGTGTTGCATCAAATATCTTTGTCGGCATGGTAGAAGCCCCGATCATCATCTCACCTTACGTAAATAAAATGAGTCGCAGTGAGCTTATGACCCTGATGATCAGCGGCATGGCAACCATATCCGGTACAGTCCTTGTGCTTTATGCTTCCATTTTAAATCCGGTCCTTCCCGGTGCAATCGGACATATCCTGACCGCATCTATCATCAGTGCCCCCGCAGCAATCCTCATCTCCCGGATCATGATTCCTGAAGATAAGGACCATCACGGCGAAGACGGATTGAGCATCAAAAGCAGTGCTTGCAGCTCCATGGATGCAATAGTCAAAGGCACTTCCGATGGAGTTAATCTACTTATTAATGTAGTGGCAATGTTACTGGTACTGGTAGCTCTGGTGGCCTTAACCAACCAGATTCTGGCCTTCCTGCCGGAAATAAACGGCGAACCGGTTACCCTGCAACGCATACTGGGTATCGTAATGTGGCCCGTGGTTTGGCTTATGGGCATACCCGCCAGTGAGGCATACACAGCCTCATCTCTCATGGGCACCAAAACCATCCTCAATGAATTTCTGGCCTACCTGCAACTGGCGGGACTCCCGGAGGGTGCCCTCTCCGAACGCTCGACCATCATTATGACTTATGCCATGTGCGGCTTTGCCAATCTGGGAAGTCTTGGTATCCTTATCGGAGGTCTGCTTTCCATTACCCCTTCACGTAAAGATGAGATTGTAGCTTTGGGCTCTAAATCCGTCATCGGCGGAACCCTTGCAACCTGCATGACTGGGGCAGTAGTCGGCCTTCTCTATTAATCGCAACCGGGGATCAAGCGGATATGTCTAAATCAGGAAACGGCATCAGCCCTGCGGAATTAAAACATTTCCTGCATAAACGAGCCCCTTCGCGCAATGCCGTACTCATTTTGGCAGCAGTTGTTATCGGGGTATGCTCGGCCCTTGCTGCCGTCGGCCTGAACAAGGCCCTTGATTTCCTGAGCATGCTTCGCAGAAGCAACGCCCAGCAATGGTGGATGTTCATGCTGCCTGCTGCCGGGGCAACGCTGGCTGTCATCCTGAGTAAAAATATATTCCAAGAATCCGGCGGTCACGGAGTCGGCGAAGTTATAGCAAAAGTAGGCTTAAAGCAGGGTATTTTGCGCCCGGTCTCAATCATAAGTTCACTGCTGACCAGCCTGCTGACAATTGCCAGCGGCGGTTCTGCCGGGCCTGAAGCACCGGTTGTGGTGAGTGGTTCAGCCATGGGATCCAACCTGTCCCGGATGTTCAAAATGAGCGGACAATCACGCATGACCCTTATCGGCTGCGGTGCTGCCGGATCAATTTCCGCAATATTCAATGCCCCGATAACCGGGATGATTTTTGCCGTAGAAATTATTCTCGGGGAATGGACCCCTTACCATCTTATCCCCATCGCCATTTCCTCAGTGGTCGCCACCCAGACTTCAAGACTGCTGGAAGGCAACGTAATCCCATTTAATGATCAATTCCCGCCTATGGGTGTCGTTGACCTCGGTTCATCCATACTGCTGGCTATCTTAACAGCACTGGTTGCTGTTGCCTTTGTACGCTCCATACGGCAAGTCGGCTCGGCTTGTTCAACGCTCACCAATAAACCATGGATCAAAGCAGCATGCGGCGGTTTGGCTGTTGGTATAATCGGGATTTTCTCACCACTGGCACTTGGTGAAGGCTACTCATCAATCAAAATGGCTATCCACGGCACATTGCCCGACGGCATCGCCATTGTAGCTCTCATGGGCATGCTCAGAATTGCCACCACATCGCTGACACTCGGCAGCGGAGGACTGGGGGGGATTTTCGCGCCCTGTTTGGTAATCGGCTCACTTTTCGGAGCTATGTATTACAGAATAATTTCACAGCTCCTCCCGCAACAGATGCTCACCGGAGAAGGATCATACGCTCTGCTTGGTATGGCCGGGGTAGTCAGCGGGGTTATGCAGGCACCGCTAACAAGCGTATTTCTGGTTCTCGAAATAACCAACGGCTATCAGGCTGTGATGCATATCATGACTGTAACCTTTATCTCTTCCATGCTGACCCATGCATTTGAGCCGTCTTCATTTTATTTCAAGGACCTGGTGGAGAAAGGACAACTGTTGCGCCCGAAGACTGATGCAAAAATTCTTGCGGACATTGATACCAAACGATTGGTGCACTCAGAACTGACCCATGCCTGTCCGCAGATGACCGTCAGTAAATTCCTAAAAGTTCTGGCCAACACCAGCCAGACCCATATCCCCATAATCGATAGCAATACTCAGGAATTCATGGGCATGGTCGATGTTGTTTCCGCCCGATCATCGATCCTCGACCCTAATCAGCAGCAAAGCAACATTGGCGAAATTGCGATCGACAGAAATTCCCCCATAATTGAACAGGGTATGGGAGCATCTGAAATTTTAGAAATCATGAATCGCACCGGCAAACATACCCTTCCGGTTATGGAAGACGGCAGGTTCAGCGGCTTCATCAGCAAGGAAGACATTCTTTCGGCTTACCGTGGGGAGATGAAGTCCTACGGTAAAAGTAACAACCTATTCTAAGGTTCTTCTTTCTTTTCCTCAGTGGACGGAAGCTCATTCTTTTCCAAATATTTAGCCTTTACTATAGTATCAGCCACCCTGCCCATTACCTGCTCTAATTTACGTTTTAAATCAGGTTTCTCTTCAAGCAGCTTCTTGGAAACACTCATAAAATTATCTGGAATCTTATCCGCCATACATACTCCATGATGTAAAAAAATCCCGCATGGATATAATATCACTCAACAAACAGGTCTATCAAAATAACAATATCGGACTAAATAAAAATACCACAAAAGCTTAACATTAAATTACAATGAGTATTTACTTTTTAATTCCTCTGTAATAATCTTAGATTTCGTTTAATCTCTATCACTTGGAACGTGTGCTTTACTGAAAGGAATCAGTGCTATGAAATCCGATACAGAATTACAGAATACCGGAGCTCAAGAGTTCCTGCAAATCAGTTTCAATATCCTAAACACATTTGGTAACAGATTACCTGTATCGTTATGTATTCATGATGATGAATTCGGGCGGGTAGTGCCTCTTTTTGCTAAAGACACCAGACTTTCCGATAAAAAGAAAGAACAGGTAGACAATTATTGTAGTGAAGGTAACTTATTTATTTCCAAAGAAGATTATGCATCACTAGCCGGACACATCAGCCAGAACCTTGGCGCATTACTTACCGAACATTATCTCGATGAAGCCGCAGCAGCAGAAATTTTCTATGAAGGCGTTCTTGAAAAAGTACGTGACTTCTACTCCCACCCTATCGGAGATACCCTTGAGGAGCTGAGGACAGTTCTGGCCATTTTCTGTGAATACGTATGGGTTGACCCCAACAGATGGACCCATTTTTTCAATACCCTTAAGCGGGAAAAAGACATCTGCTGCCATGCAGTGAACACCCTGTTTGTAGGAACATCCATTTACCTGAAAGTCCTCTACAAACCCGGAGAAAAGATGGATCTGAATCCCCTTGCCATGGGACTGGTTCTCCATGATCTGGGTATGACTCAGATTCCCGCAACAGTCTCGGAAAAACCCAGCAAACTGCTTTATAAAGAAAGAATGCGTATGCAGGAACATGTAGATATTGCAGAAAAAATGCTCAACCGCCTTGAAATCAGGGATGACGTTGTAAAGGCATGCGTCTTCGATCACCATGAAAGGCTGGACGGCAGCGGTTACCCTAAAGGAAGACGCGGCGATACAATCACGCTTGAAGCAAGAGTATGCGCCATCTCTGACGCATTCTGCGGCATGATTGCCGACCGCTACCATAGGCCGGGACTGAATGCCATCCTTGCCGCTATTATCCTCACCGAAAGCAAAGCTAAATATGATCCCAAGCTCACAACATCTTTGATTTCATTCATTATTTCCAACAATCCTGAAATGAAGGCACTACTCCAAGATAAAGCGAAAATGCAGCAGCTAAGGGCCATAGCCCTGCAAAAAGCAGCTCAATAATAAACAAGGCTGGAGTGGAAATAACCCCGGCCTCGTTTTATTTTCTACCCACTGATCAGCGGTAAACCGAACAAATCAGTCACCAACAACGTCAAATAAAGCATTGGTATGTATCTAATCATGGATACCAAGAAAGTAGCTGATGTTTCTTCTTCAAGAGCTTCATTTGATTCAGCCAGCACACAGGAAATAGCCGCGACAGGCATACCTGATAATAAAATTCCCATCAAAAGTATCTGCCCCTTAACTCCGAAAGCAATAAGACACACAGCAGCAAGTAGTGGATGAACTATCAGCTTTAGCAAATTAACCAGCCCGATATTCAGCATTTTCATTTCCATCTTATTGCCCGCCAGCAATATTCCAACTGCAAACAGCGCACAAGGCACAGAAGACATTCCAAAATTATGCAGTCCTGTTGCAAGGAATTCAGGGAGCTGAAAATGCATAAAGGAGTAAGCCGCACCGATAAAAGAGGCTCCGACCAGCGGAGTCTTGATCATCGAGGCAATAATCTGCAAGACCACCCTGACTGATGATTGGGACTTGTCTGCATGGTGCAACGCAAAACTCGAAACAATCAATACAACTATAACAATAGGAAGAATTATGCCGAGTGTGCTGGCAAGTAGCGACTGCCTTGAACCATCGAACAGATACATCATGATCGGCAGCCCCAAATAACCTGAGTTAGGAAAACTGCCCGAACATGCACGCATGCTGTTTTCAGTAAAAGAACCATTCAACATCAATTTTGAAGCAAGAAATGAGAGGAAGTAAATTCCTACCAAAGCAACAAGGTATCCACCAATAAACCGAACCTGTGCGATTTCTTCAAAAGGTGTTGTCGCCAGAGCACTGAATAGAAGTGCCGGCAAGGTGAAGTAGTAGACAAAGTCATTAAGCACTGTTGCAGAATTCTCAGGAAGAATATTGCGGCGATGCGAATAGTACCCTGCCAGAATCATCAAGAGCAGGGGTGTCAAAGCAGAAAGGGCAATTATTAGCATTGTGAATAAAATTTTGATTAAACTGAGAATGGAAAGATTAATCGAAAACCGGAATTGGTATAGACATTTTTACTGAAAAATATTTATATAATAGCAGGATGTAATTTTTACGATCAACCGGAGTCTGTGTTGCCAGAAGAAGTTATTCTAAGAAACGACATGCGTCCAGTTGGAATTGCACTATGCTCGTTCGGGCTGATGGGAACTGTGGGATTCTTGCTCCTAAGTTATTTCGGTTCATTTGCAACCCAAAGCGAAGGGGAAATTCTGCTCGCTCGAGTTCTTGCTACGGCAGGCATAACAGCTTTTGTTTGGAAAATGACAGTGCTTAATGGTCAGAAAAATTTCCTTGAAACAAGCGATGATGGGATCAAAATCTACAATTCAATTACTAAATATATTCCGTGGGAAAATATAAAAAATATCGACATCAAAAGGCGTGAAATCAATCCTGACGCAGACGGGCAAAGAACTCAATACTTAAACGACATCCCAACCCCAGTCATTTACCTTGAACTGCATAGTACTGATAAAATTTTATTTGAGAGCAAGGTGCGCAAACTTTCGGCCCCCAAAATTGATAAATTACTCAAACAGATTGCTGTTGATAATAACCGCTTAGCTTTGGACATTTTAATTACCGCACATACTCAGGAAGATATATGCGATATGTTGCGGGCAAGATGGAAATGGACTTTGGATAATAGCTGTTTACTTTAATTCAATCCCAAGATTAGCCAAAAGGGATACTGCTTCAGGTAATGAAAACTTGGCCTTCTTTAATTTGTTTGTCTCAGCATTCATGAAATAGTTTCTTGATAAAGTGAAATCAGCATAGCTCAAATCTGTCCGATGAAACTGACAACCGGCAAAATCGTAATCATCAAATTTTACACGAGCTAATTTGTAATCAGAAAATGCAGCCTCTCTAAATGAGCAGGAACTGAATTTTACCTTAAGTAAATTTTGGCAGCAGAAAGCGCAAAGATCCATTAAACAATTAGTAAACCGGGCAACAATCACCGGCCCAAGATTGCCCCAATTAATACCCAGCAATTTTGAATCGCGAAATTCCGTATCAATAACTTTAGAGTTGGCAAATACGGCAAGTGAAAGATTGCAACCCATAAACGCGCATTCTTGAAATTCGCAATCTACCAATTCAGTATACTGAAACGAAGAAACCTTGAAAGTACATCTATAAAAACAGACTTCCGCGAGAGTTTGGTCTGCGAGATCTAGGCTTTGGAACTGAATATTTTCATAAGATTTGTAATTGTTGATTTGCATCATGTTTTCTCCAAGCAGCTATCTATGAGTTCATACTCCTTGAAGATTTCACACGCAACATCCCGAT
>DDLU01000012.1 GCA_002340305.1 Desulfovibrio sp. UBA2564 | reverse complement strand
CGGGGTTAGTCAGCAGTCTGAGCCGTTACAACCAAGTTGTAACGGCTTTTTCATTTTCTAAGCATCAACAAATAAAAGCAGGAGCAATATGTATGAAACTACATCCCGCTCCTGCTTTTTCAGCTTTCCGGGAAACCGGACTATTCTGGATAGTTCAGATTTTCTTCTTCAATCCCATCCAGCACTTCTGCGTAATATTTTCCAGCTTCCATTTTTGCCAACGGCAAATCCATGAAAGTATAGTTTCCGCATTCTACAGCCGATTCACCGGGGATATCGCCTTCGAACTCAGCAGCAAATTTGAACAGTTCCTGAATCAAGCCGATAACATCCTTTGAATCATACCTGCCGTTAAGCAGCAGGTAGAATCCGGTCATACAACCCATTGGGCCGAAGTAGATAATCTTATCACCGTACTCGGCATGATTACGCAGGAATGTTGCCCCGATGTGCTCAAGGGTATGTGCAGCAGCCGGATCAAGGGCTGGCTCGTTGTTGGGTTCTTTAACGCGCAGGTCAAAAGTAGTGACATTTTCCGCGCCTATCTCATCGCGACGGGAAACGTAAATCCCACGCTTAAGACGGGTATGATCTATTTTAAAGCTTTCAATCTTATTCATGTTCAATCTCTCAAACGAAGCAGCGAAGCCTATTAAAAGTTTTTAAAAAGTCCGGAGAAACTTTTTTCCAAAAGGCAACGTCCCGGAGGGTGGAGCCACAGGAAGTGGCGAATTAAAAAGTTTCTCTGGTCGCCGGAAGCGAAAATCTATTCATAATAGCGCGTAGCGCATCATAATTCTTTCAGCATGGACAAAACCATGCGCACTGAATTGGCAGCAGCTTTTTCCATGCTCTGCTCATAGATAGCACTGCTGCCATCTTCGTGAACTTTATCTGAAATGGAGCGAATCAGAATGAAGGGTACATTAAACAGGAAGCCTGTCTGAGCGATTGCCGCCCCTTCCATTTCAACCGCCATGACATCGGGAAATTTCTGCTCAATTTGGGAAATCTGCTGCGGAGTGTGAATAAAAGAATCCCCGGAAAGTACCGGACCTTGATGCACATTGATGGTGTCCTCATTGATCCATGCCTTTTCCGCCAGACCAAGCAGCAGCTTATCCGCCTGATAGGCAGCAGGCATCTGCGGAATCTGCCCCATTTCATAATCAAAAGCTGTGGCATCAGCATCGTAATGGCGCACTTCAGATGAAACAACTATGTCACCGATTTTAATATCTCCGGGAAACGCTCCGGCTACTCCGGTATTAATCAGGTAGTCGGGCTTGAATTTATCCAGCAGCAGGGTGGTACCCACTGCGGCATTAACTTTTCCAATACCACAAAGAAACAAAGCCACTTCCACACCATTGATCTTTCCAGTGTAGTAGGTGAACTGCCCGAAATTTTCAGTATTCGGCTCGTCCAATTTATTGACCAGCAATGCAAGCTCTTCTTTCATTGCCGCGATAATTCCAATCTTCAAAATAATTTCCTCTTATCTGTTCCGGCAGTTCTACTTTAGTCAGGAACGCCGTGTTTTGCTTGCTAGATAAACGTGCTACATGTAATTAGTAAAATTAATAGTTCTACTTTTTTAGATTAATTTAACTTACTAACAGGTAAAAAAAATGCTCCCAGACCTGAACAGACTCAAAGTCTTCTTCCATATTTTTAACGAACAAAATAGCACCGCAGCAGCAAAAAAGCTACACATCACCCAATCCGGTGTCAGTCAGCATCTGAAAAAATTGGAGGAAGAACTGCAAACCGAATTGTTCACAAGGGTTAACCGCAGGCTTGTACCCACCGCAGCCGGAAAGAAAATATATGGGATAGTAAAGGGATTCATGGATGAACTGGAGCAGGGAGTGCGCCACATCAATGACGGTATGGAAACACCGTCAGGACCGTTACGCATAGGTGCGCCCGCTGAATTCGGAAAAATATACCTGCCGCCCATTTTTGGATCATTCCGCCGCAGATATCCGGATGTTACAATGCAATTGGAGCTGGACGAACCGAAAATTCTTTTTGAAAAGGTAGCAGCAGGAAAGCTGGACTTTGCCTACATCGACATCCTGCCCTTTTTTATCGACACTCCGGGCGGAGCAGCGACCTATTCAATCGAACCCGTTGTCAATGAAGAATTTGTGCTGGCCTGTTCAAAAGAATACTACCGGGCACGCGTAAACGGCACAGATTATGATCAGCTTAAACAACTCGATTTCATCGGCTATAAAGATGACATAGCCCTCTTCCGCAGCTGGTTCAAACTTCACTTTAACCACGAACCGCAGCAGCTAAACCTTATCTTCATTGCCGATAGCTCCGAAGCCATTGTTTCAGCCATCAAAGCCGGACTGGGTGCGGGAATTACGGTCAGCCATTTAATGAACAGGGAGATAAATACCGGAAAAATCGTTGCCATCCGCCCGAATGAAGAAAAACTGCAAAACACTATCGCTTGCGTCCAATTTAAAAACAAACAGCCGAGCATCACCGAACAGGCATTTCAAGAACATTTCCGTCTGGAACTAAATAAGAACTATACGAAGCTGGAATTAAAATAGAATGGAAGGCCTATAAAATTGAAAAAGCCCTCATGAGAAATCATGAGGGCTATTCTAGGCACTTAGTGGTGCCGAGGGACAGAATTGAACTGCCGACACGGGGATTTTCAGTCCCCTGCTCTACCGACTGAGCTACCTCGGCGCCGCTGAGGAGAGATAACTAACCAAACAGTGACTACTTGGCAAGTACTTTTTTTAATTTTTCTCAATTTTTTCCAAATTTGGCTTCTCAAGGCATAATCTGGGGTCAATCCCCCATTTTCACTTCTATGGGGCATGCTTCATTGACAGTCTCGATTTACAATTTATATTTTAAATATGAGCCATAGAAATGTCCGATAAAAATATATTTCTCATACCATAACTGGAGGGGGAACCATGAGACTTACCGACTCCCAAATCCGGCAGATGGTCATGGACCTTTACCCGGAAATCGAACGCTTAAATATTGGCATGTCAACTGAGTTCAATGAAGACAAGGAAGCTTGGATCATTACCCTTGAGAATGGCCCCAATACCATGTCTACCCATATGGACTCATCATACCTAACTAGCTGTTTCAATGAGCACAACTGCGTATACTTCACCAACCAGATCATGAATGTAATCGACAGTTACTGCCTTGAAAGCGGAAGCTGCTCTGTTTAATCAGCAAAAAAAATGGCCGATCCTAAAGGACCGGCCATTTTCATTTCTTCCAGAATACAGCTTCGACTACTTAAGAGCTTCAGCCTGCTCCAAATTACCGATACCCTTTCCTTCATATTCTTTACCTTTGAGGTTAGCTACCAGCAGTTTGGTCAGCACACCTTTAGGTCCGAGTTCGAGGAAGTTACGCGCTCCAGCTGCGTACTGGTTGGTGACAATCTCAATCCAGCGCACAGATGAAGTCATCTGTGAAGACATAATCTTTTTGATCTCTTCAGGATTGGATTCAGTGTCAGCAGTTACGTTGAAGTAAACCGGGAATGCAGGAGCGTTCCAATCCAGTTTTCCAAGATATGCCGCGAACTCATCAGCTGCTTCCTGAATGAGCGGGCTATGGAAAGCACCGCTTACGGGCAAATGAATAGCACGGCCTTTCTTTTCTTTGATCACAGTTCCGGCAGCATCAATGGCTGCCTTTTCACCACTGATCACGTACTGTGCAGGTGAATTGTAGTTGGCAACTCGCAATTCTTTTCCGGTTTCAGATGCACCGAATTCAACTGCTTCTTCAACAGCAGCCTGATCCAGCTTAAGGATTGCAGCCATGCCGTGATCTTCATTTGCAACCTGGGACATAAGTTTACCGCGCAGGGAAACAGCCTTGATGGTATCTTCAATGGAAAGAATACCGGAAGCACCGAGTGATGCGAATTCGCCCAGACTATGTCCGGCAGTTGCCGCAGGCTTAAAACTTTCCTTGAGGTAAGACCAGATAGAAAGGTTAACTACGGTCAAACCGGGCTGCAAAGCATCGGTCTTGGCCATATCGGCAGTATCCCCTTCCCAGTAGATTTCACGCAGGGGCAAACCGGATTCAGCTTCAGCAAACTTCCACATATCCATGGCGGTGGACCATTTTTCAGCAAGCTCACGTCCCATACCGGATTCCTGAGAACCCTGACCGGGGAAAAGTATAGATAAATCAGACATTTTAATAACTCCTTAAATTTACAGCCGGACAAATGCCCGCCCTCTATATAAATAAAAACAGTTTTTACAAATTTATTAAGCGCACTTTCACGCTGGAAGTGTGCCTATAGAAAGCAGATTTATGCAGGTTGTTCAAGCTCTATGATTATAAATTCGCCAACGTATCTAACAGTGTAAGGTTTAACCTGCATAATACATTTTTTTGCTAATCGGTTCTGGTGAGATAAAAAA
The DNA here is from genome assembly GCA_002340305.1 of Desulfovibrio sp. UBA2564. Classification (GTDB taxonomy): domain Bacteria; phylum Desulfobacterota; class Desulfovibrionia; order Desulfovibrionales; family Desulfovibrionaceae; genus Maridesulfovibrio. The sequence continues at coordinate 7,163 of DDLU01000012.1, read as the reverse complement.
AGCGGGTAGCATTCATGCATATTGAACTGTAAAAAACAGGCAGCGTAAGCGGTCTTGATAGGCTGCTCAAAAAAACCACTATTGATGGGGCTAAAAGAATTATTATACCTGGCTGCGACGAAAACGGATCCAGCTAAAAGAGGTGGACAGTATTCTGCAAAACTGCCTGTTGCCTCTTGCCGGGGGGATTATTCCGGGCAGCAACAAAACCGAACAGGTCACCGCCGTAGAAAAACGTGAAGAATTCCGGGAAGAAAAAACTACCCGGCCAGAACGTCCTCCACTTTGGATTCAAGTTCTTCCTTATCAATTGGTTTGACACAATACTCGTTGGCCCCGTGCTTAAGCGATTCGCGGGCGGTTTCAAGGGTGGGATAGCCGGTGAGCATGATCACCTTCAACACAGGGTGCAACTTCTTCATTTCTTCGAGGACTTCCACCCCGGTCATCTTCTTGAGCTTGATATCAAGGATTGCCAGCTCAACATCACTGCCCGACACAAATGAAAGGGCCTCTTCCTCTTCTGAAAAGACACTTACTTTATGACCCTTGCGTTCCAATATGCGCTTGAGAAGTATTCCCGCATCAACAACGTCATCAAGAACAAGAATATGTGCCATAACCAAACTCCTTAAAATTATCTGCCAAAGCATAATATTAACATGGGATTTAGTCGAGAACTCTGTTTTATGTCATCTGATGCCCCAATGTAATATCGGTATATTTTTTCAAATTTTCAATAGAATTACTTTTTCTATTATTTTCTTTAATGCACATCTATTTTTCGAAATACAAAAATATTTTTACTTAAATTACATTTTGATAAATTTTACGTTCTAATTATGCATAATAACATTGTGCCTGCGGCTTATTTTACGCCCTGCCTGAGAGCGACACGTTGGATTTGATGGACAATAATCGAAATGTATTCTATGCGGTATGCTCAATTGTGCGTTTAGCGCATTTTACATATAGTTTTTGCTGAATCAGCAAAATGGTTGCTGTTTCAGCTGGTTTTTTCTTAAGGAGTTCAAGCAACATGCAAAAAAGAGAAACATGGGGTTCCCGTTCCGGCTTTATTCTTGCCGCCGTGGGCTCTGCAATTGGGCTGGGTAACATCTGGCGTTTTCCCTACATGGTTTATGAAAACGGCGGTGGTGCATTCCTCATCCCCTATTTCGTAGCAATGCTTGCTGCGGGTATCCCGTTTATGATTCTTGAATTCGGTCTCGGCCAAAAATTCAAGGGTTCAGCGCCAAAAATTTTCTCATCCATTTCCAAAAAATGGGAATGGCTCGGCTGGTGGCAGGTAGTGGTCTCTTTTCTCATTGCCTCTTATTATGTTGTAGTTATCGCATGGGCGATGAACTACATAGGCCTTTCCTTTGCTCAGGGATGGGGTGACGCGCCCAAAGACTTTTTCTTTGGACAATTTCTCGGTCTGACCGACTCCCCCATGAACATAGGCAATGTGCAAGGTTCCATTTTCTTCGCAACAGCCGCAGCTTGGGCATTCACTTTTGTTGCTCTTTTCACCGGAGTTAAGGCCGGTATTGAAAGAGTAAACAAAGTCTTCATGCCCCTTCTCTTCCTGCTTGTGTTTATCTTCATCGGACGCGGACTCATGCTCCCCGGTGCCATGGATGGTATCAACTGGCTCTTCAAGCCTGATTTCGGAGCCATCATGGACGGCAAAGTCTGGGCAGATGCATTCGGCCAGATCTTCTTCAGCCTCTCCATCGGGTTCGGTATCATGCTGTCTTACTCCAGCTACCTACCCAAAGAATCCGACATCAACAACAACGCCTGCATGACCGTTTTCATCAACTGTGGATTCAGTATCATTTCCGGTATCATGATCTTCAGTGTGCTTGGCTACATGGCCCAACAACAGGGCGTTCCCATCAGTGAAGTTGCCGGCGCAGGTGTAGGCCTTGCCTTTATCACCATGCCCACCGCAATCAACCTGATGCCCGCACCGGCTTTCTTCGGCGTGCTCTTTTTTGCAGCACTCACCGTTGCAGGTCTCTCTTCCATGATCTCCATCAACGAAGTTGTTGCTTCTTCCGTCATCGACAAGTTCGGTGTTTCCCGTAAAAAAGCAGTAACCATCTGCTGCGCCCTCGGCTTTATGGTCAGCATCGTTTTCACCACCGGCGGCGGTCTGCTGCTGCTGGATATCGTTGACCACTTCGTCAACAACTTCGGTATTCTCATCGGTGGTTTCCTCGAAATCGTATTTGTTGCATGGTTCTGCAATCTTGATGAAATGCGCACTCACGTTAACAAAACCTCTGAAATCACCGTCGGTTTCCTGTGGCTGAACAGCCTTCGTTTCGTGGTTCCCGGTATGCTCGCTTTCATGATCGCAACCAACTTCATCGGTGACATCTCCAAGAACTATGGCGGATACTCCAACACAGCCATCATAGCATTCGGCTGGGCAACACTTGCTCTCTGCATTGCTGTAGGCTTTGCACTGTCCTCCCGGGACCACGCATTCGCTTCTGTATCCTCCACCAACAACAGCTTCCTCAAAAGGAGATAGACCATGACTACAAGCGCAATCATCATGATGCTCTTCGGCCTCGGCATCACTTGGGGCGGAGCAATCGCCTGCTTCCGTATCGCTTTCAAAAACAGCTAAGATACGAGCAGAACAAAAATTAGAAAAGGGTGCGTTCCACATGGAGCGCACCCTTTTTCTTAAGGAAAGGATGGCGGTGCCGATCGATTAGCGAGGGAGGAGAACGGCACCACCAAGGGGTTGGACTGCAAAATAACCAAAAGTATTTCAGACCAAATCAGGGGTGTGATTATTGTTAGAATATAACAATGCAGATTTAAATCAAGCACTATTTCAAATTAACCCCACTTCTATCTAAACAACTCTGCACAACTCATCAAACTTAAAACCTCTCCTTACAATCAGACAAAAATATGATCCGCTTTTATTCTGCGCTGTGCTATAAATAGATATTAATGAAATCAATTTTTGAATGGAGATAACCAAAATGGATGTATTTGAAGCTATTTACTCCCGCAGAAGTGTCAGGAAATTTGAAAATAAGCCCGTTTCCGAAGAAGACATTAAAGAACTTCTCGGTGCAGCCATGATGGCTCCCAGCGCAGGCAACCAGCAGCCCTGGCAATTCATTATTGTGGACGATAAAGAAAAGATGACTGCCATCACCAAGATTAATGAATATGCTCCCATGGCAGATAAAGCACCCATCGGCATTCTGGTTTGCGGTGATAAAAGCCTCGAAAAATACGCCGGCTACTGGGTGCAGGATTGCTCCGCAGCTATCCAGAACCTGCTGCTGGCTACTCAGGCAAAAGGCCTCGGCGCAGTATGGACCGGAATCTACCCTATGGAAGACAGAGTGGAAGGCTTCCAAAAACTGTTCAATCTGCCTGAACAGGTCATCCCGCTGGGTTACATAGTCATCGGGCACCCGGGACACGCATCCAAAAAACTGGATCGTTACAATGAAGAAAGAGTTCGCCACAACAGCTGGTAGGACTTTATTTCTTATACAGGCGACGAGAAAGTGTCTTACGTGATTTTCAACATTTTTCGCAGCAGCCTTTAAGTTGCCTGAAAGCCCCGGTGAGATGTACCGGGGCTTTATTTTATTGTAGACGTGTATTCAATTTGGTTGTGTACTTTTCAATGTGATCAATAATTTTTTCTAAATATTGCTGAGATTTTTTGAAATCCAACAAAAGTGTGCGATCGGTTACTTTTTATTCAAAATCAGAGCCTACACCTCAAATAGTAACCGAACGGTTACTTTAAAATATCAAACCACCGCAAAACAGTATCCCACATATCCTCTGCAAGCCGGACATCAAAACCATCATCTTCGGGATTAGCAAATCCGTGCGTTGCGTTATCCAAGCGGATCAAATCATAATCCACTCCAGCTGACTGCATTTCATCTTCAAACATGGCTAAATGTTCTGCGGGTACTACGGGGTCGTTATCCACATGAATTACCAGCAATGGACATTTAACATCTCGTGAAACAACTGGATGACTGGTATCAAGATATCCGTAAACCGAGGCCGAACCTTTCAAAAAAACTCCGGTACGGGTCAATTCGAGAGCTGCCCCTCCCCCAAATGAGAAGCCAAGTACGTAGATATTGAAAAGATCAATTTCGGGCTGGTTACATAAAATTTCGAAGCAGGCTTCAGCACGCTCCCGCATGAGTAAACGGTCATTGCGGTAAATACGATGTGTTGCCCGTGCTTCAGCTATAGATACAGGACGATTTTCAAGACCATAAAAATCCGCAGCGAGAACGGCATATCCAGTCTCAGCCAAACGCTTTGCATGCCCTATGGTTACAGAATTCAAGCCCGTATATTCATGAAACAGCAAAACAGCTGGATACGGTCCCTTGCCTTCAGGAAGCAGTAAAATACTCTCAAGTGCAGTACCCGGATGTTCATGCTGCACAATACGCTGTCTCACCATAGTGACTACTCTTTATCTCCGAACTTCTCCTTAAGCCTGACCATGGAACCGCAAATTCCACCGACCTCTTCACAGTCGTAGGATGCTGCATCCTCTTTTGGCTCCACATGAATGGTCACATGACAGTTCTTCAAGTCAGACTTAATGCACTCTTCAATCTCATTACATAAATCATGGGAAGCGGTAATGGTTGATTCACCGGGCAGGAGCAGATGAAAATCAACAAAGCGGTGTGATCCGGCCTTACGGGTCCGCAAGCCGTGATAAAGAGCGTCTTCCCCGCTGCAATGACGGATAGCTGAATCAATGACCTGCAATTCATCATGAGGCAGGGCATTATCCATAAGCCCGGAATACGATTTCTTGAGCAGCGAAAATCCGGTAAAAACAATATTTGCAGCCATAATTATAGCGATGAGCGGATCAATAAACGCCCATGACGGAGGCGTAAAAAGCATTATCCCCAGACCTGCAACCAATCCCACAGACGTCCATACGTCAGTCAAAAGATGCTTGGCGTCAGCCTCAAGGATGATGGAATCATGGATCTTGGCTCCTTTAAGCATAATCTTGGCGGTCGCAAAATTTACTACAGATGAAAGCAGAGCGATCCCTAAACCAATACCAAGATTTTGCGGAACTGACGGACTCATAAACCTTTCCACTGAAGCGTAAACAATTCCCACTGCCGCAATCAGAATAAGCATCCCTTCTGCACCGCTGGAAAAATACTCCGCCTTGCCGTGCCCGTAAGCATGCCTCTCATCAGCAGGCTTGAGCGCAAGAGTCAGTGTTGCCAAAGCAAAAAGCGCAGCCGACAGGTTGACCAGAGTTTCCAATGCATCGGAAAGCAATCCTACAGAATCTGTAACGCACCAAGCCCACGTTTTAAGAAACATGGTGATAATTGAAGCCGCAATTGAGTAGTAAATGTACTTCCGTGGTGATTCAGCCATGCTTTTTCCCTGTTTATAATTTAAACCTTAAAAAAAGTTACATCATGGTCAGAAATACAACTATACATTAAATTTTTTTCGTTTTTATTAAAAAACATAGGTCATATTTGCGCAAAGTGAAATTTAAAGACAATCATGTCTCGATTAATTTTATATTAAACTAGATTATTGACTGAACAATCATTCAGTAACTTTATTTAAATCTTACACCATACAATAGTAACCCATTGTTGTACAAGTATCTATGTTTGTGTATTGCTTATTGTTTTTTTGCTCAATACGAAAAAATACATACCATAAATTAACTATTCTTTTATTTGACATAAAAATGTTGACAAGAATCTCAACATCTACCTATGACCAAAGCCGTCTAGCATAATTTTTTTTCAAAACACGGGGGATAAAATGACTGAATCATCCAACATCTTTAAACGTATTGCATCCGGCAGTCTGGTAGTACAGATCATGATCGGTATCGCAGCAGGTATCGCTCTTGCAACCGTTGCTCCTGAAGCAGCAAAATCCGTAAGCCTTCTGGGTAGCCTTTTTGTTAAGGGCCTGAAAGCAGTTGCACCCATTCTGGTTTTCGTAATTGTAGCAGCATCCATCGCTAACCAGAAAAAAGGCGCACACACAAACATGCGCTCCATTATTTCTCTGTACCTGATCGGTACCTTCATGGCTGCACTCGTTGCTGTTACCATGAGCTTCCTCATGCCTACCACCCTTACTCTGGTTGCAACCGACACCAGCGCAACCCCTCCCGGCGGCATCGGTGAAGTTCTGAACACCCTGCTTTTCAAGATCGTGGATAACCCTGTCAACGCCCTCTACACCGGTAACTTCATCGGTATTCTTGCTTGGGCTCTTGCTCTCGGTTTCTTTTTTCAGCACGCAAGCGACAGCACAAAACAGATGCTCAACGACATCTCTGACGGCGTTTCCGGCATTGTTAAACTAGTTATCCGCTTTGCACCTCTGGGTATCTTCGGTCTGGTATCCAACACTATCGCAACCACCGGTTTTTCCGCTCTGGCAGGCTACAGCCACCTGATCATGGTTCTGCTCATCTCCATGGGTACCATTGCTCTGGTCATCAACCCCGCGATTGTGTTCTTCAAGACCAAACGTAACCCTTACCCCCTCGTTTTCACCTGTCTGCGTGAATCCGGTATCACCGCATTCTTTACCCGCAGCTCCGCAGCAAACATTCCTGTGAACATGGAGCTGTGTAAGAAACTCGACCTGCACGAAGATACTTACTCCGTATCCATCCCCCTCGGTGCTACCGTAAACATGGGTGGTGCAGCGATCACCATCACCGTTATGACTCTCGCTGCTGTTCACACTCTCGGTATTCAGGTTGATATCGCAACCGCACTGCTGCTCAGCCTTATCGCTTCCGTATCTGCATGCGGTGCTTCCGGTGTTGCCGGCGGTTCCCTGCTGCTGATTCCTCTGGCATGCTCCCTCTTCGGTGTTCCTAACGAAATTTCCATGCAGGTTGTTGCTGCTGGTTTCATCGTTGGTGTAATTCAGGACTCCGCAGAGACCGCACTGAACAGCTCCACAGACGTTATCTTCACCGCTGCTGCTGATATCGCAGCCAAAAACGGTGAAACCGCTGCTCAGACTGTAAAAGCATAACTTACGCTTTACAAATTAAGCTTATTCAAAGGGCCGCACGTGAAAACGTGCGGCCCTCTCGCGTTTGGCTATCC
>DDLU01000291.1 GCA_002340305.1 Desulfovibrio sp. UBA2564 | reverse complement strand
TTGGGTAAGTTGTTGTAGGTGGATTTACTTCAGTTTGCTGCTGATATTGTTTTTGATCCAGTGGGCATCCCACCATTCAATTGGATTGACCGGGATACCATTACAAATAACACCGTAATGCAGGTGATCGCCGCCTGCCATGCCGGTTGCACCTGTTTTACCAATGATTTGGCCCTTTGCGACCATATCGCCCGGTTCAACATCAATTTGGCTCAGGTGGGAGTAGAGAGTTTGCAAACCGAGTCCGTGGTCGATGATTACCGCGTTACCGTAGATACCGAAGTCGGATTCAGTAAGTACTACTCGTCCGTTGTTTGCTGCCGGAATCGGAGCCTGACGGATGCTGGCAAGGTCAATCCCCAGATGGGTCTGTTTGTCGATTATTTTACCTGCATAGTAGTAGCTGCGCTTGTCACCGAATCCGGCACGGGTAGCAGCGTTAGGCAGGCGTTTGAATTTGCCTTCAAAGAGGAAGGTCGGCGATGTTTCTTTGGCAACCCTGTGGAGTTCCGCACGGTTCTTTTTGCGTAGTTCGCGGTTAACTTTCAGGAAAAGTTGAACCTGACTGGGCAGTCCGGGGAAATCTCCTTCAAACTGCGGCATTTTAGTGTGTAGGAAGCGGTCGGAAATGTTAATTCGGTCATGAGGGTATTTCTTGCCATTAGCGTGGTACCAGAAAGAGCCTTTACGGATATTTCCAGCAGCATCTTCAGCGATAAGGATAGGGTTAAAATCATCTTTATCGATGTAGTAGGGCATGGCAAAAAGGCATGCGTAGGTGCCGTCCGGCTGTTTATGACCGGGGAAAAAGTCTTCGCCGATTTCGACACCGGTCTTAGCGGGATTTTCATTAATATTGTAGATCAGCAGACCGCAACCGCCCTGATTAAGGTTGTGTGTGGTTGTCTGAACGCTAATTTTAGGAGCGACGGTATCGAGAGTGTAATTACCTCTGGCGATAACAGCGTTGCCGCTTCCGAATCCGGCGAGTGAAGCATCAGTAGCCCAGACTGCAATTTCAAATGGGCCTTGTTTGATCTGTTTCTTCTCAATTAAAATATCTTCATTGTAATCAAAGTTGCCTTTGGGGAAAGTCTTTTCAGTAAGAGTTATTTTTTTATCACCTTGCGAAAGTACGATTTTTACAGCTTCAAGTCCGGACTGTGTATCGCTGATGTTAACGTTGATAGGCGTTTTGAAGGTAACATAACCTTTGTCAGGGGTTAATGCCGCCTTAGGGGCAGTAGTGTCTTTATAGAGCAGGTAGGCTCCGGTTCCGATGATTCCTGCCATAAGTATCAGCAGGATGATTTGTCCGATGCGACTTTTCTTTTTAGCCATTATAATTCCTTAATTTTTATGTGAATCAAAGGTTCGTACGTAATTGGTGCGCCAACCTTAACAATAAAATGGGGCGGGATTCAACAGACAAGATTGTTAAAAAAAGAACTATCTTTCAAGATCGGTAATAGGGAACATCGAATTTACTGATAACTTATCTAATTTATCTATTTATACGGCAATTTTGTATCAGATATTGTTGACGAAAAATGCTGTAGCGTGTATTCGAAATAAAAAAATATCGTCGCCGTGGCGGTTTTTTTACTTAGTAAGGACAGTGCCTTACTGCGCCGGCAACCACCAAGGAGGTAGGGATGAGTTTGACCAGGCGAGATTTTGTGAAAATGTGCACAGGGACTGTGGCTGGATTTGGGATTTCCCAGATGTTCAACCCCAGTGTTGTGCATGCGCTGAAGAAGTTTGTACCGAATGTTTTCTGGCTGCAGGGACAGGGCTGCACCGGTTGTTCGGTTTCCATTCTCAACTCAGTGCATCCCTCTATCGCAGAGGTTCTTCTTGATGTAATCAACCTTGACTATCACCCGACTATCATGGGTTCCGAAGGCCACGAAGCCTGGGATTACATGATGAGTCAGGCTGAAAAGAATAAAGGTAAATACATCGTTATTGTTGAAGGTTCCGTTCCCACAGCTGAGAACGGTCACTACTGTATCGTTGGTGCAGGAGCAGACCACAAAGAATACACCATGAGCGAAGCCACTCTTGCAATGGCTAAGAACGCTGCTGTGGTTGTAAACGTTGGTACCTGTGCTGCATACGGTGGTATCCCCGCTGCTGAAGGAAATCTGACCGGATCCATGTCCGTCACCAATTTCCTTGCAGAAAACGGTGTGAAGACTCCGGTTGTCAACATTCCGGGTTGTCCTCCCCATCCTGACTGGATGGTCGGCACCCTCGTTGTCGCTATTAATGCAATTGAAGAAAAAGGTCTTCAGGGCGGTCTTGCCGATGTCGTCTCTATTCTTGACGATGACGGTCGTCCCACACCTTTCTTCGGTGAAAACATCCACGACAACTGCCCCTATCTTGAGGCGTTCGACAACGATGAATATGCTGAAATCTTCACCGATCCCGTTAAATGTCGCTACGAGTTGGGCTGTAAAGGTCCCAATGCCAACTCTGATTGCTTTAAGCGCAAGTGGAACGGCGGCGTTAACTGGTGTGTTGAAAACTCAGTATGTATTGGCTGTGTAGAACCGGGATTCCCGGATGAAATGTCCCCCTTCTACGAAGCCGGTTAACCGGAAAGGAGTATAAATCCTTATGTCTTCAAAATCTCATGCACCCGCCGGTAAAGACGGGAAAATTAAGATTGCCATTGATCCGGTAACCCGAATCGAAGGTCACCTCAAGGTTGAGGTCGTAGTTAAAGACGGTAAAGTAACTGACGCATGGCTCTCCGGTGGCATGTACCGTGGTTTCGAGAACATCCTTGTTGGACGTGATCCCCGCGATGCTGCCCAGCTAACCCAGCGTCTGTGTGGTGTTTGCCCCACAGCCCACTCCACTGCTTCTACCCGCGCTCTTGATGATGCTTTTGGTGTTAAGCTGACCACCAACGGTCGTGTAACCAAAAACCTCATTTTCGGTGCTAACTACCTGCAGTCTCACATTCTGCATTTCTATCATCTCGCAGCTCTGGACTTCGTACGCGGTCCCGGCAAAGCTCCCTTTGTCCCCCGCTTCGAACACCCCGACCTGCGTCTGGATGAAAAAACCAATAAGGTAGCTGTTGACCAGTACGTTAAAGCTCTTGAAATCCGCCGCATCTGTCATGAAATGACCGCTCTGTTCGGTGGTAAAATGCCTCACGTTTCCGGTCAGGTCGTTGGTGGTGCAACTGAAATTCCGACCAAAGAAAAGCTTGCTGAATACGCAAGCCGTTTCAAACAGGTTCTGAAGTTCATTGAAGAAACCTACGTACCTACCGTTTACCTGATTGGTTCCGTCTACAAAGATCTGTTCAAGATCGGTGGCGGTTATAAAAACGCCATGGCATACGGAGTATTCCCCATGGATGATGCTGAGTCCGAATATCTGCTCAAGCCCGGTGTTTACATCGACGGCAAAGATCAGCCTTTCGATCAGAAGCTCATCAAGGAATACACCAAGTACGCATGGTACACTGATGAGTGTTCCGACCTACACCCCAGTGAAGGTAAAACCATTCCTGATGTGTATAAGAAAGACGCTTACAGCTTCTGTAAAGCTTCCCGCTACAACGGCTCTGCTGTTGAGGTTGGCCCTCTGGCGCGTATGTGGATTCACAATCCCGAACTCAGCCCCATGGGTCAGAAGCAGCTCAAAGATCTCTTCGGTATCGAAGCCAAGATGTTCCGCGATCTGGGCGAAGACATGGCATTCTCCCTTATGGGCCGCCACGTTG
>DDLU01000029.1 GCA_002340305.1 Desulfovibrio sp. UBA2564 | reverse complement strand
CCGGCAGGGCCGCCGGAGGCCTTGAAATTATGCGTCGGGGTAAAGCTCAGCAGCCATATCCCTGAGTTTGTATTTCTGAATCTTGCCGCTTGCGGTCATGGGGTAAGCGTCAATGAAGGTGATGTACTTAGGAATCTTGTAACGGGAAATCTGACCACGGCAGTAATCGATAACATCCTGATTGGTCATTTCCACGCCATCCTTGAGGATGATGAATGCGCCAACCTGCTCTCCGTACTTTTCACTGGGAACACCGGCAACCTGTACATCTAGAACGCCTTCCATGGTGTAGAGAAATTCCTCAATTTCACGAGGGTAAATATTCTCACCGCCACGGATAATCATATCCTTAAGCCGTCCGGTAACTGCAACATACCCCTCTTTATCCATGGTACCGAGATCACCGGAATGGAGCCAACCGTCTACATCAATGGTGGAGTTGCTAGCTTCGGGGTTGTTGTAGTAGCCTTTCATGACATTGTAGCCGCGACAGCAGATCTCACCTGTTTCACCGGAAGCGCATTCATCGCCTGTTTCCGGGTTGAAAATGGCAACTTCGATTTCAGGCATGGCCCGGCCGACAGTCTCCGTCCGGCACTGGATGCTGTCTTCCATTCTGGTCTGGGTCATAACCGGGGATGCCTCGGTCAGACCGTAACAAATGGTGATATCCTTCATGTTCATCTTGTCCATAACCTTCTTCATCACCTCTACCGGACAGGGTGAACCGGCCATGATCCCGGTGCGCAGTGAAGAATAGTCGAACTTGCTGAACAGTTTATGTTCAAGGATAGCGATGAACATGGTCGGTACGCCGTAAAGGGCGGTACACTTTTCCTGATCCACGGAAGCCATGACCAAGAGCGGATCAAATCCCTCAAGGATGACCATGGTGGTACCGTGGTTTACTGCAGCCAGTACACCGAGTACGCAACCGAAACAGTGGAACAGGGGCACGGGCAGACACAGGCGGTCACCGGGTTTGAAACCCTGGTTTTCGCCTATCCAGAACCCGTTATTGCCGATATTATAATGAGTAAGCTGTACACCTTTGGGGAACCCGGTGGTTCCGGAAGTGTACTGCATGTTAACAACGTCATGCGGATCAAGGGATGCCTGACGCTCTTCAAAATCTTCTTCTGTGGTTACTGCGGAAAGGTTGATTACCTCAGCCATGGAGTACATGCCCCGGTGTTTTTCCTGCCCAAGAAAGAAAACCCTTTTAAGGTCAGGGTATTCTTTGCTCTTGAGATAACCGCGCTCCTGAGTCTTAAGCTCTGGAATCAGCTCGTAGGCAGTCTGGAGATAATCTATCTCTCTGAAACCGTCGATGAGGACCAGATTCTCGCACTCGGACTGTTTAAGCAGGTAATCCAGCTCAGCAGTGCGATAAGCGGTATTTACTGTCAGCATCACTGCACCAATTTTGGCGGTAGCAAACTGCAAAGCCACCCAGTAAGGCACGTTTGTTGCCCAAACAGCAACCTTCTCACCTTTTTTAACACCAAGTGCCATAAGGCCCATGGCAAGGTCATCCACCAGCTCACCGAACTCGCGGTAGGTCAGGCGGAAATCGCGGTCTACATAAACAACAGCTTCCTGATCGGGCCATTTTTCAACAGCCTCGTCCAGCAACGCCCCGAGAGTAATTTCCCTGAGATGTGATTGTTCCATGAAATTCCTCTCTTATTCCGGGAAATAAAGAACCGCGTAGATATCACACTTTTCATTGCCTTCAGCAGCAACATAGTGCGGAACCACGGAATTGAAATATACGCTGTCGCCAGCTTCCAGCACACTTTCTTCTTTGCCGTAAACGACTTTCAGCTTACCGGAAACAATGATGATGAACTCTTCACCTTCGTGGGAAGTCATCTTCGGCTCGCCTTCCTCGGGCTGGATTTCGATGAAGAAAGGCTCCATGTGGCGGTCGCTCTTACCTTTTGCAAGAGAGAAGTACTTCATGGATGCAGTCTTTTCCTGATCGGAATGCATGGTAAATTCTTCTTTGCGCTCACCAAGTTTAACGATTAACGGATCTTTGCTGACCTGATCATCAAGGAAGGTTCCGAGTCTAACACCAAGAGCTCTTGCAATCTTAAGTAGGGGACCTAGGGAGGGGTACTTTTCTTTTTCTTCTACTGCTTCAAGGAAATCAACTCCGAGTCCGGTACGCCCGGAGAATTCTTCAAGGCTCAGGCCCTGTTTTTCCCTGAATGTCTTAATACGATGTCCTACTTTTGCTTTGCTCATAACTCCCTCTACATGGTCTAAGCCCGTTTACACGGCAATTTTGATAAAACTACAACTAAAAGCTAAAAATGAGTACTTACATTAATGTCGATGACTTGTCATCAATCACAGTCTGAAACACTTTTTTTTAACAATCCTTAAAGCGGCAGTCAGCCTAAATCTTCATTTAAAAAAAATGAAGAACAAAATTAGGCATTAACTTTTTTTATAAGTCGGTGCCAGATCATAGCTGGCCATGCGCCTGCCCAAAATTTTGTTAGTGGAATTTTTTACAAATATTATCTATAGTGCGCATAAATTTCAGGAAATCAAAAGGAACAATACATGGCTGCGGCAGATTATAATACAGATAGACAAAAAATTAAGGGTGTCTTTTCCAGCCAGAATGTGCAGAAAATCGGAACAGGCACCACTGTTCGCCGAACCATCAGTAAAATGTACTGGATGGCTGAAGAACTCAATGACGAAAATGTCGAAGTACAAGCTCTGAATACGAGTTATGTTCCTGCCGGACCTAAGTCCTTGGTTCCCTTGGATGAGTTCCTTTCAAAGTATTCACCTGAGCCTGAATTTTACGTCTCCACCGTCTACCCCAAAATGCAGGAGTTGAACATTACTATTGAACGTGGAGAAAAAGCAAGACAGGCCGGAGCAACTTATAGTGCGGAATTCGAATTCCAGAACGCACTTGATGTTGATGAAGAAAACGTCAAAGCAAACTTCGGGCTCGGGCTGACCTACATGGAACGCGGAGAAGGAAATAAGGCCAACGACATTTTCCACAGACTGGTCAAGCTTGATGCAGCCTTCCAGCCCGAGCACAAGCACCTGTTCAACGAATTCGGGATCAACCTGCGTAAAACAGGCATGCAGGATCAGGCTATTGATTATTATGACCGTGCCTTGGAAATGACCAACAATGATGAGAACCTGCACTACAACATCGCCCGTGCCTATTTTGAAAAAGGAGTGCTTGATAAATGCTCTTCCCACCTTAAAAAGGCTCTTGATCTAAACAAGAACCACGAAGAAGCTGCAAAATTTCTGGAATTTCTGAAGAAGCATAATCCGGAGCAGGTCGCTTAATATTTCCGTTACTTACCAAGTAAAATCCCGCCTCCATCATTCCGATGAAGGCGGGATTTTACTATTTTTTCTCAATTAAAGCGCAATAGAAAAACTCACGCAGTTCAGAGTCCGGCGGTGTGGTCCACTCTTTAACCGGGACCGCGTCCTTATGCCGCCCCAGAAAAGCACCGATCTGCCCTTCGTTTTCATCCGGGTTCAGGGTGCAGGTAATATAGGCTAAGCGACCTCCCTTGCGGATGGTTTCCCATGCGTTATCAAGAATGCGCGATTGCAAGCGGACCAAGGAATCCACATCTTCCGGGGTACGCTTGAACTTGGTATCCGGTCTGCGGGAAAGGACTCCCAGCCCAGAACAAGGCACGTCAAGCAATGCTGTACCGATGGATTCTTTTGCCAGCGGCGGATTAATCGCCGAGGCACGGAAAGCCGCCACAGAAGGAACTTCCCTTTTCAAAGCTGCCAATCTGCGTTTATGCGGATCGCTGACAATGATCGGTGAAATATTTTTGGAATGCAGGAAACGGGATTTACCGCCACGCCCGGAACAGCCATCCCATACCGGAGTAGGCCATTCCTGCGGTTCAAGCACGGAAAGAGCTTCACGGGCTGCATAACTCTGGCGGCTCACAGATTCTTTCAGTCCCTTGAATACACTGGGCCAGTAGCCGGAATAAAAAGCAAAAGCCTGTCCGTCTGAGGCAATGAAGTCCTCTTCTGCCAGAAGTACCACGGCAGCGGCCTTGGCTTTTTTATCCTCAGTATCGAGCACAAATCCTGCTGCCGGAGGGCAAATCTGGGCTTCAAGATATTGCTTGGCCTTTTCTCGACCATAGCCCTCTAT
Organism: Desulfovibrio sp. UBA2564; assembly: GCA_002340305.1. Lineage (GTDB taxonomy): Bacteria > Desulfobacterota > Desulfovibrionia > Desulfovibrionales > Desulfovibrionaceae > Maridesulfovibrio. Next base: position 1,383 of record DDLU01000029.1, on the reverse strand, counting down.
CCAAATCTCAACAATCCATTCCGGACAGGAATAGTAAGCGGAAAGAAATTCAATCTCGGAATCACTGTTGCGACGAAAAAAATCTTCGTCTGCGCCATCTTCTGCAAGTCTTGCCACTTTGCGCAGCACGGCATTTGCCAGACCGCCGAGCTTGCCGCGAGAAAGATGTTTCGCGGATTCCACACCCCAGTCCACTGAAGCATAAGCCGGAACATCCATATGCAGGATTTCATAAGCAGCCATGCCCAGTACACGCAGCACCGGAACAGGCAATCCATCCGGGCGGGAAAGGAAGCAGTTCAAAACAGCCTGCAAACGCATGCGCATGCGCAGATAACCGTAAAGGATTTCAGTAACGAATCCACGGTCTCGACCGTCAAGATTTGCAGAATTCAGGGCATTATCCAGCACAGCCTGTGCGTCTGCCCCGCCATCGAGGGCACGGGTGACACATTCAAAGGCAACGCCTCTGGGACCGGGTAATAAATTGGCTTTCTTTTGCTTTTTCATAAGCTAATTCCCGGCCTAAAGCCCGGTAAGAGGGGTCAGGGCAACGTTCTTGTCCACATCTTCGGGAAGTTTATCTTCCTTGATGAAACGGCGCAGTCCGTTCTCCACATCAATGAGGGAAACCTGAGTATCAAGACAGGGTCCGTTGGGACGCTCATTGAGCACGCCGTAGACCGGAAGCGGATAGGTATCCTGAATACCACTGGCGAGGTCGCGCTCACAAGCAATAGCAATGATCATGCGCGGACGGTTCTGCACAACCAGACGTCGGGCAATGGTCCCCCCGGTGGCAACGTGAAAATGAACGCCGTATTTATCGCGCAATTCCAACAGACCTTTAATAGTACACAGGCCGCACCGCTTGCAGTTATCGATGTCGTAAGTCAGGCGCATATCGCAGCGGCTGGCCTGCAAACAATGCGGAGTCAGGATCATAATCTTTTCAGGATCAAAACGACCGACCTCGGAAAGAACAAGCTCGTTATTCACCTTGATGAAAGAACCACGAATCTTGCGCTTGGAAAGTCCGAAAACACGGCCCAAGATAGTCATCAGGGGCAGGAAAAGCTTAACGCTCAGTCCACGCGCTTTCTGGGAAAAAGGAAAGGTACGCTGAAGAACCACGTTGGTAAGCAGACCAACATAGCCCCAGCCGACCAGCACGATGAGCGCAAAAATAAACAGTCCCCAGCTCCATGAAGCCCACGCACCAAAAGAATCCAGTCCGGCATAAGGCACATACCAAAGCAGGGCCAGAAAAGCACAAAGCAACACACAGGTTCCGGTAATCAGACCGATGAAAAGACGCTTTTTATTATCTTTTTCTACACTCATTTATTAAATTCGCCTCTGGCGGCCCTTCGGGGACCAAAG
>DDLU01000263.1 GCA_002340305.1 Desulfovibrio sp. UBA2564 | reverse complement strand
CTTTGTCCAGTTCAAGCACGATGTTACCCATGCTGGTCTGGAGGTTTACGAAGACTTTGGAACCCGCAGCGTTGGCAGTTCCGGCAAAAAGTGCTGCACAGAGAAGAGCACTGACCAGTAATATTTTGAAAAGTTTCATTTTATAATTTCCTCCTTGGAAGGGTTTAGTGCGGTTTACCAGAAACAAGCAGGGCGGGCAAATTGATGCAATACTTGTTGCTGCGCTCCAAAGGGGGAAGGTCTTGTAAGCTTGAAGACTCGTCAATAATTCACTTTACGCCGCAGATTGTGATTTATAGGCAGTCTGATGGAAAAGGCTCCCCGTGGTAAGGGAGCCTTTCTCAAGGTGTGTGTGAAGGAATGAGGTTTTTATTCGTTGGTAATTTGTATCTTTAGGGGCTGAACTTCTGCTTTCTTGGGGAGGAAGAGTTCAAGCACACCGTTTTTATGGTTAGCCTTGATGTTTTCACGGTCAACAACGTCGGCGATGGTAAATTTACGGCTGTATTCGCCTTCGCAGAATTCCTGATCAATATATTTTTCATCTGTGTCCGGTGTTACTGCGGCTTTGCCGGAAACAATGAGGGTGTTTTCATCAAGGTCGATTGCAAGCGCTTCTTTGCTTACACCGGGCAGATCCATGTACATGTAGAAGCCCTGTTCGCTTTCAACAATGTCAGTGGCGGGGCTGAATTTTTCCATATTTCTTTCAGTGCTCATATTAATCCCCCTTTATTCAACAGTAATGCCGACCTTTCTGGGTACGGATGCTTCCGATTTGGGAAGAACAATATTTAAAATTCCGTCTTTAGTGGACGCAGTTACTTTAGCAACATCGACAGTAGTGTTGATGGATACTATTCTTTGAAATACACCTGACGGTCTTTCCTGACGAAAGTATCTTCCTTCTGGGAGTTTGCGTTGACCTTTTAATACAAGATCCTTGTCGGTAATGGTTATTTCCATGTCTTCAATGGAAATTCCCGGCACTTCCGCACGTACATATATGTTGTTTTTATCTTCAACAATGTTCAACGGAGGATATGATGCTTTTCTCCGTCTTTGATGATGAGGATTAAAGACATCACTGAATATTTTATCAAATTCATACGGAAAGTTATAGAATGAATCAAAGTCGATAACCATAAATAACCTCCTTTTTTCTTCGTCTTGATAACAAATATGCATTCAGTTACGGTTGTCAACATTGAAAAATTAAAATTTTACATAGGAAATTATTTCTGTGTTGCTAAGTCACGAGTATGAAAAGAAAAATCCCCCGCACGATTAATCGTGCGGGGGATTGAAAATCCTATGCAGGGCGCAAGGCCCGTGAAATTAGGACAGGATTTCGAGCAGTTCGATCTCGAAGATCATGGTCTGTCCTGCGAGGGGGTGGTTGCCGTCGAGGACAACTTTATCGTCGGATACAGACTTGATGGTAACATTGGTAACACCCTGATCGGTGTTAACCTGAAGCATCATGCCCACTTCAGGGTTGATTTCCGGCGGAATCTGGTTGCGGTCAACTTCGAAGGTGTGCTCTTCGTGGTAGGGACCGTAGCCTTCTTCGGGGCTGATGGTAGCCTTGGTTTTTTCACCGACGGAAAGGGTTTTGACAGCGTCTTCAAAACCTTTGATCAGCATACCCTGACCGAGAACGATCTCGAGAGGCTCGCCTCTTTTGTAAGAGGAATCAAATTCAGTACCGTCTTCGAGGGAACCGGAATAGTGTACGCGGATTTTATCGCCGTCTTTGGCCTGGGACATGGAAACTCCTTGTTGTTCGCGGGTAGCCAAGAGGGCTGTTGTCCGCATTGTTTAAATTTTGATTATTTGTTTTCCCACTCATCTGTGGGAATAGCTTCATCAACAAGCATGATCGGGATTTCGTCTTTGACAGGGTATACGACATTACAGCTATCGCATTTGAGTCCGGTTTCTCCGGGCAGAAGTTCCAGTTCGTCCTTACATTTGGGACAGACGAGGATATCGATCAGTTCTTTATTCAGAGTCATGAAGGTACTCCTTGCACATTGTTTGATCCCTACCCTATAACTATAGAAAACAAATTCCTCAACCCCGCATTTTCTTGCACCAGCATTGGAGATCGTTATGCCTGCCATTGACCTGCACACCCACTCTACCGCATCTGACGGAACCTATACCCCAACTGAACTTGTTAAAGCAGCTAGGGATGTTGGTCTTACAGCTATTGCCCTTACTGATCATGATACCATGGAAGGGGTGCCTGAAGCTCTTGAAGCGGGTGTTAAGACTGGAGTGGAAGTCATTCCCGGCTGTGAACTCAGCGTGGAAAGCAAGATAGGGGTGCTGCATGTGGTCGGGCTTTGGGTAGATCCCTATTCTGAGCGTTTGAAGCGTGTTTTTGAGTATATCCGTGAACGGCGGGCTGTGCGCAACGAGTTGATGGTCGGCAAGTTGCAGAAACTCGGCTTTGACATAACCATGGAAGAGGTGCAGGGTCAGGCCACCGGAACCGTCGGCAGACCTCACATTGCCCGGATTTTGCTTGAAAAGGGCTATGTGAAGAATTTTGACGAAGCTTTTAATGAATATCTTGGTAAAAAGGGGAAGGCATATTTCCCTAAAGATAATATTTCACAGGAAGAGGCCTTTGAACTGCTGAATTCTGCCAATGCAATGCCCATTCTGGCCCATCCATTTTTGCTTAGTCCCGATGAAGAGATTCTTGACCGCGAAGTGGGGCGCTTGAAGGAGATGGGGTTACAGGGGATTGAAGTTTATTACAGTTCCCACACCGTTGATATGACCGGATTCGTGAAAGGCTTGGCGCGCAAGTATGATCTGCTGCCCAGTGGTGGTTCGGACTTCCATGGTTCGGTGAAGCCGGAAATCCAGCTTGGCAAAGGGGCCGGTAAGCTTTTTGTCCATCACAGTGTACTTGACGGTATGAAAGCCTTCAGGCAGTCCAAGGGACTCAAAATTTAACTTTTTTATAATTACATCATGAACACAGTTACTGAAAATAAAACCGATAATCCTGATATTGCACGCCCGATCCTTGATGAAATGCCGGAGCTTCTTTGTCCGGCCGGGAACATGGAAAAGCTTGAAACGGCTGTTACCTACGGGGCCAATGCGGTCTACCTTGGTGCCGGAGATTTGAACCTGCGTTCTGCGGGAGCCGGATTCAGGTGGGAAGAGTTGCTTGCGGCTTTCGAGCTTTGCCGTATTAACAATGTGCAGGCTTACTTTTGCGTCAACGCCTACCCTAAAGAAAAGGATCTCGCCAAGGTTCGCACTGATCTGGAGAAGCTGGCCCAGTGTCCACCGGACGGCTTGATCATTGCCGACCCCGGTGTGCTCATGCTTGCCTCTGAGATTCTGCCCGATATTCCGGTGCACATCAGTACTCAGGCCAATACCGGAAACAGCGAGGCAGCCAGGTTCTGGCAGAAATTCGGTGCGGAGAGGGTTAACCTCGCCCGTGAGCTTTCCGCTGCTGACGTGGCTGATATTGCCGAAAAGTGTCCGGATATGGATCTGGAGATGTTTGTGCACGGGGCAATGTGCATGGCTATTTCCGGTCGTTGTTTCCTGAGCACTTGGCTTAATGACCGTTCCGCCAACATGGGCCGTTGCACCCATCCCTGTCGCTTTGAATATAAGGCCACCGGTCTCCGGGTGGAAGAGAAGACCCGTCCCGGTCAGGATGTATGGGAAGCGGTAGAGCATGACGGTTACACTGAATTTTTCGCAGCCGAGGACCTTTGCCTTGTGAATTACGTGCGTATGCTGGCTAAGCTGGGTATAGCCTCCCTCAAGATCGAAGGGCGGACCAAGAGTTCTTCATATCTTGCGCAGGTGGTTGATGTATACCGCACTGTTATCGACAAAGCCAAAGAGGGCGGTCCATTGCCCGGAAATGCCATGGAAGAGTTGACCAACGCGGCAACCCGTCCGTTGACCACTGCGTTCTTCAAACAGTCCGGTCCCAGTACTATTGCCATGCCGCCTTCCAAAGATGAACGTAAGCCTGTGGTAGCCCGTGTACTGGAACAGCGAGAGGATGGCAGCTGGCTGCTTTCCGTAAAAGCGCGTTGGGAAGATGATTGCGATGTGCAGTTAATTGTCCCCGGCTTGCAAAGACCGCTCATTACATCCGGCAGCTATTCCTTTGAGGCTATGAACGGAGAACCCAAAGATGTAATCCATTCCGGAACACAGGCAATCTTGCGTTGCGACCATGAAGACATAAGGACGGGCCTGTTTTTCCGCAAAGGGTAAGCTTTAGATACGTTAAGCGTACTCAAGAATTATATTCTGCTGTAAAATTGCAGAGCTATTGCTTTTTAGGACTGTGGTCATTGACCGCAGTCCTTTGTTTATATATTCATATAAATAAGAAAATGGAGAAGTTTAGCATCTAATAGTCATATCACAGGCCCCAAGGAGGTTCCCTATGCTGGTTAAGAACTGGATGTCCAAGGACGTTATCACCCTGACCCATGACCGTTCCATGATGAAGGCTGCCAAGCTGTTGAAAGACAATGATATCAGCAGGCTGCCCATTGTTGATGAAGACGGCGTGCTGGTCGGTATTGTTTCGGACCGGGACATCAAGGAAGCATCACCCTCCAAGGCCACCACCCTTGATATGCATGAGCTGTACTACCTGCTCTCTGAAATCAAGATCAAAGACATCATGTCCCGCAAGGTCATTACCGTATCCATCGAAGATACTGTGGAAAAAGCCGCTGTAGTCATGGAAGAGAGCAAGATCGGCGGTATTCCGGTTGTTGATGCGGACAACAAGCCTGTTGGTATCATCACCAACACGGATGTTTTCAAGGTTCTGATCTCCATTACCGGTGTACTCGATGGTGGCGTACAGGTCGGCCTCGCACTCTCCAACGAGCCGGGCTCCCTGAACGGTATTCTTGATTACCTTAAGGAAAATGGCGGTCGGGTCATGTCTATCCTGACCTCCTACGAGCCGGAGCAGGAAAATATGCGGCACGTATTCATCCGCATCCGCGACATAGACAAGGCCACCCTGAATAAGATCAAGGAAGGTCTAGCCGAGAATTTCAATCTGCTCTTCTGGGTTCGCGATTCAGTTCACGGGCTTACTTCATAAGATCCAGAAAGAATTTGGATAAAACAAACCCCCCATTTGGAACGGGGGGTTAGTTTTTAACTATCAGCAGGCTGTGCCGGGATTAACCGCAGCACTTCTTGTATTTCTTGCCGCTACCGCAGGGGCAGGGTTCGTTACGGCCTACTTTTTTGTCTTTTTTGATCGGCATGGGAGGTACGATGTCGCCATCAAGGTAGAGCCAGTTGCCGTCTCTTTTTTCAAAATGGCTGGCTTCGTGATGGGTGTGGATCGCTCCGGACTGCCTGAACTTGGCGATGAATTCGACTTCGCCGGTCTCGTCATCGGCAAGGCCTTTGGAGGTAGAAACAATGTTAAGGCCGAGCCATGTGGATGTTTCCGCCCATTGTTTGACCTGATTTTCATCGTAGTCATGTTTGCTTTCCGGGGCGAGGGTGTGGCCGAGGTAGTCTACATTTTTAACAACGAATGCACTGTAGCGGGAACGCATGAGTGCTTCAGCAGTGGGTGCAGGCTCTTTTCCTGTGATGTAGGGTTCGCAGCAGCTTTCGTAAGCATTGCCGGAACCGCAAGGACATTCATTCATGTTCTATCTCCAAAATGTATATTTTCTAGTGTTGTGCCGCTGAAATAATTGGATATTCCAGCAAGTACATTCTAGTGGTTACCGCAGGAACCGTGATCGTCGCAGACGGTTGCGGAGTCGGTCAGATTACCTTCCGCCCATTTTGCGACCGCTTCTTTAAGTTCACCACTAACTCCGCGGATAACCTGAATGCCGTTGTTCTGCAAGAGGTTCACCGCTCCCTGCCCCATGTTGCCTGCCAGAAGGACTTTTACGCCCATTTCAGCGAGGGTGGGCACGATGTTGGATTTGCATCCGCAGCCCGGGGGAGGGGTAAGTTTTTCTTCTTCAATAATATTTTTGAAATCATCCAAAGTGTAGATGGTGAAAGCTTCACAATGACCAAAGTGACCATCAACCATTCCATCTCTGGAGGGAAGTGCGATTTTCATAATAAATTCTCCTTGAAAAAAAGGTAAGAACAGTGCAAGACCCGAAGCACCGTACTTAAATAATGCGTACGCCATATACGCATACAAAAGACAGAATATCCAGCCGATAGCTATGATAAGTATCACTCCCACATTGTCCATACCCGATGGCGAAATTAGTTTTTTGACTTCCCGCAGTTCCGGTCCCGGCGGTCAGCATGTAAATAAGACTTCTTCCAAGGTAACACTAGTCTTTGATGTTTGGAATTCAGCAAGTCTGAATGATTATCAGAAGAAGATGATAAACAATCGTCTTGCAAGGCGTATTAATTCCAAGGGAGAGCTTCAGCTTTTCTGCGAGGAGCACCGCAGCCAGTTCCGCAATAAGGAAGCTGTTGTGGACCGCTTTGCAAAGCTGCTGGCTGATGCTTTGAAACCGGTGCGCAGTAGACGTAAAACCAAAGTCCCTTACTCAGCCAAGCGCAAGCGGCTTGATAATAAGAAAAAGCGTTCTGAGGTTAAGAAGGGGCGTTCAAAGCCCAGCTATTAAGGTGGTGCCGTCCGGAAAAACTTGCTCCAAACCTTCGGAGAGGGTATTTTGCAGTTATCCTTGAAAATTTGTCTCGGAGGTCTCCATGAAAAAAATAGTTTTCCTGATCATATTTCTTTTTACCTGTGCTCCTTTTGTCAACGCCGGACAGGACGGCTTTGCTGCCAACTCCGATGAAATCCTGCGTATGATCACAGGTCCGGGGGGGCGGGCATTTTTGAAGATCGAATTTAAGGTCAACTCATCTAAAATCAGCGAGAAAGCCTATCCGGTTGTGGATTCACTTGGCTCCGCGCTTACTTCCGGTCCGGGATCGTTCATGCAGGTAAAGCTTGTAGGTCACACTGATTCCGAGGGCGACAGCTCATACAACCGTTCCCTGAGTCTGAAACGTGCCGAAGCAGTCAAAAATTATCTCGCAGTCCATTTTAATGTTGATCCTGCCCGTATTAAAGTGCAGGGCATGGGCGAAGACCAGCCTCTCGCATCTAATGAAACTAAGCAGGGCAGAGCCCAGAACCGCAGAGTTGAAGTCATCAATATCAGCAAAAAGTTTGATGTCCCCGAGGCCTTTAAAGAGCTAGATACCCAGAAATTGTGGTAAAGGGAGCTGTTTAACCAAAAACTAATCAATTGATTGACACTGGTTAATCAATCGATTAGTGAGGCGTTATGACAAAACGCGAAAAAATCTTTTATGCAGGGGCTAAGCTCTTTGCCGAGCATTCTTTTAATTCAGTTGGAATCCGGGATATTGCCCGCGAAGCTGATGTGAACAGTGCCATGATTTCTTACTATTTCGGTGGTAAGGCTGGGCTGTTGCGTGAGATTTTTAATTCTTTCAGTGAGCGGTTGATTGCAGTGGTCAAGTTTTCCATGGCCAAGGCCAAGGACCACCCGGAATTGGTCGAGTTGAATGTTGATGCTTTGCTCAACGATGCCCGCGAAAACCGTGATCTCTATCTTGTGGGGTTGCGCGAACTTAACCATGACAGTGAAGAATTGCAGGACATGCGCGAGAGACTTTATAATATTGGCTGGGAGCATTTCACTGAATTTTTAGCCCGCACCGGTGCCAGTCTCAATCAAGCGGAAGACACCAGGGACATAACCTTCACTGCGGTGCTGGGAACGGTCTTTTCCGACTACCTGCTTGGGGGAAGTCAATACATCGATAACGACGAGAAGATTGAGTCTTATAAGAAAGTAGTTAAGTCTCTTCTGAAGTCAGGGACACCATCTCTCTGGAAATAAACGTAAAATTTTTTTTAATTAACAACTAATCAACTGATTGATTAGTCTTTTTGAAACAAATGCAGTGAGGGAGAACCATGCGTAACAAATTGTTTTTATTGATAATGGCAATGATGCTTTTACCGGGGTGTAAAGAGGAGACCAAGGTTGAGCAGCCTATCCGTCCGGTAAGGGTGATGGAAATAACTGATGGAAGTGCACCGGAGCTGAGGAAATTTCCCGGTAAGGTCAAGGCAACCCGCGAGGCAACACTTGCTTTCCGTGTTCCCGGTCAGATTGAGCGCTTTGTGGTCAAGGAAGGGGATTACGTAAAGAAAGGGCAGGTCATTGCAGAACTGGACCAGCGTGATTTTCAGGCCGCTGTTGCCGATCTTGAGGCTAAGCTTCTCGGTGCCCGTTCAGTGATGAAAGAAGCCAAGCTTAATTATGAACGCAATGCCAAGTTGCTTGAGTCCGACACTGTAGCCCAGTCCGCTTATGACTCTGCCCAGAGTACTTTTGAGAGCAGTCGCGCTACCGTGAATTCACTCATTCAGGAATTGCGCAGGGCCAAGCTTAATTTACAGTACACCCGTCTTGTAGCTCCTTTCAGCGGTGCCATTGCTGTTACCTCTGTTGATAACCATGAATTTATTCAGGCCAAAGAGCCTATAGTTCAGCTTGAGGATACCTCGGCTTTAGACGTTGTTGTTAATGTTCCTGAAAATGTCTGGGTACGCGGAATTATCAAAAAGGATACCCACGATTTTGAAGCGGCCGCAAAATTTGAAACCTACCCCGGACGCATTTTTAAACTGAAACTTAAAGAGTTTCAGACCAAAGCTAATGCTGAAACCCAGACTTATGAAGTTACTCTTAAGATGGAGAATCCCGACGGTTTGTCTATCCATCCGGGCATGACAGCTGAAGTTGTGGCCAGCATGCCTGAGCAGAAAGGTATCAGCGTTGTTTCTGTACCTATTTCTGCTGTGGTCGGCTATCCGGATCAGGATAAATTCGTCTGGGTTTATGATCAGGGTGCAGTGAAAAAACGTGCCGTTAAGGTCGGTAGGATTGTTAATGAAAGTTTTGAAGTCCATGAGGGTATCAACTCCGGTGAGCGGGTAGTTGTTTCAGGAGCGCATTACCTGCGCGAAGGACAGGAAGTGAAAATTCTGAAAGGTAGAATCGGGGGCCGCGGATGAGTCTTGCTAGGCTGACTATTGAGAAGAAGACCGTTTCAATAGTCCTGACAATTGTTTTCTTTATCGGAGGGGTGAAAGCCTTTTTGGATATGCCCCGTCTTGAGGACCCTGAATTTACCATTAAAGAGGCATTGGTTGTTACAAATTATTCCGGCGCAACCCCATCGGAAGTGGCGGACGAAGTCACAGACGTTATTGAAGGGGCGGCCCAGCAACTTAAACAACTCAAAAAGGTAACTTCCATTTCCAATAGGGGGCAATCCATTGTTACCGTGGAAGTGCAGGACCAGTATGATAAGGACACCTTGCCCCAGGTCTGGGATGAGCTTCGCCGTAAGGTTGGTGATGCCCGGCCCTTCCTTCCCCCCGGGGCAGGGCCGTCCCTTGTAATTGACGACTTCAGCGATGTTTACGGTGTGCTGTTGTCTGTCTCCGGGGAAGGCTATTCCCAGCAGGATTTACAGGATTACGTCACATTTTTGCGCAAACAGCTTTTGCTGGTGGAAAATGTCGCTAAGATCGTCGTCTGGGGGGAGCAGAAGGAGACCGTATTTGTAGAAATATCAAGGGCAAGAATGTCCCAGTTGGGTGTTTCCCTTGATTCTGTTTACAATACTTTATCCAACCGCAACCTCGTGGTTAAGTCCGGTAATGTAAAGGTCGGCAGGGAGTATATTGAGATTTCGCCTTCCGGCGGTGTTGAGTCCGTTGAAGACCTTGGCGACCTCTTTATCCGTGACGGTTCCGGTCGCTTAGTTCCGCTGCGCGACGTAGCTGAAATTCACCGTGGCTACCAAAGTCCGCCCTCCCGGATCATGGGCTTTAACGGGCAGAATTCCGTAGCTATCGGTATCTCCATGAACCCCTCTGCCAACGTGGTCGATCTTGGCGATGCCATTAATGCTAAATTGCAGGAGCTGCTTCCGCAGACTCCGGTGGGCATTAATGTGGAGGAAGTTTACTTCCAGCCCAGCAGGGTGGACAACGCTGTTAACTCCTTTGTTATCAACCTTGCCGAGGCTGTAGCTATTGTTATTATCGTGCTGCTTCTCTTTATGGGCTTGCAATCCGGACTGCTTATCGGGGCCATTTTGCTGATAACAATTTGCGGTTCTTTTATCTTTATCCAGATGGCGGGAGTCGCTTTGGAGCGTATTTCCCTTGGGGCGCTGATTATCGCCTTGGGAATGCTGGTGGATAACGCTATTGTGGTTATCGAAGGGGTGCTGATCCGTTACCAGAAGGGCATGGACCGTATACAGGCCGCAGTAGATGTTGTGGAACAAAGTAAATGGCCGCTTCTGGGTGGGACTATTATTGCCATCATGGCTTTTGCCGGTATCGGGCTCAGCCCCGACAAGGTCGGTGAATTTTGCCGATCACTGTTTATCGTTTTGTTTATTTCCCTGATGATGAGTTGGATTACCGCCGTAACTGTGACACCGTTGCTTTGTGAGATGTTCTTGCGTCCTAAAGTGAGTGGGGGAAGTGACCCCTATGGAGGTTTTCTTTTCCGTGTCTACCGAGGTCTTCTTGAGTTTTGCCTACGCCGCAGGGTCTTGACCACGGTGACTTTGGTGGTAATGCTCGCCGGGTCCATCTATGGGTTTGGGTTCGTTAAACAGAGCTTTTTCCCTGACTCTACCCAGCCTCGTTTCTATATTCATTACTGGTTGCCGCAGGGTACTGATATACGGGCCACGGCAGAGGATGTGAACGAATTGGCGGGGGTGATTCTACAGGATGAGCAGATCAAGAATGTATCTACTTTTACTGGTCAGGGCGCGCCTCGTTTTATTTTGACTTATTCGCCGGAGAAAACAGCTCCATCTTACGGTCTGCTGTTGGTGGAAGTGAAGGATTACGAGACCACCGGCGAGGTTATGGCCCGCTATAAAAAATATGTGAACGAGAATTATCCGCAGGCCGAAGCCAAGGTTAAAAAGTTTAAGCTTGGTCCGGGACGCGCAGCTTCCATTGAAGTTAGGTTCAGCGGTCCGGATACCAATATTCTGCGTGAACTTTCACATAAAGCGCAGGATATTATGCTGGCTACCGGACACGCAGAGTCTATTCGTGATGACTGGCGTCAGGATGTAAAAGTTCTCAGTCCGGTAATTATGGAAGCACAGGCCAAGATTGCGGGTATTACCCGCCCTGATCTGGCAAATGCGATGCAGATGTTCTTCACCGGAACCAATGTCGGGGTTTATCGCGAGGGGGATAAGCTTTTGCCTATTGTGGCCCGTCCTCCGGCAAGAGAAAGGCTGGACGTTAACCAGATCGGTGACGTGCAGATATTCAGTCCGGTAGCCGGACGTATGATTCCGGTGGAAGAGGTTGTTTCCGGTTTTGAAACGAACATTGAACCCGGAAAGCTTCAGACCCGTAACCGCATGTTGACTATTACTGCTTCCTGCGAACCGATTGCGGGTTTGCCGTCTGTGCTCTTTAAAGAATTACGTTCGCAGATCGAAGGAATAGAGCTTCCTGCGGGTTATACCATGGAGTGGGGCGGTGAATTCGAAGATTCAAGGGATGCCCAGACCGCCCTTGCAGCCAGTCTTGGCGGCCCGTTCCTGATCATGATTCTCGCAACTGTAATGCTCTTCAACAATCTGCGAGTGCCGTCCATTATCTGGCTGACCGTGCCTCTGTCTATTATCGGGGTGACTTGCGGCCTGCTTTTGACAGGGGAGCCTTTTGGGTTCATGGCCCTGCTTGGTTTCCTTTCCCTGTCTGGGATGCTGATTAAAAATGCCATCGTGTTGCTTGACCAGATCAATCTGGAGCTTGCAGAGGGCAAGGATCCGTACCGGGCGGTAGTGGATTCGGCCCTGAGTCGTATTCGTCCGGTTGCCATGGCTGCGGGTACAACCATTCTCGGTATGCTTCCGCTGGTGACTGATGCCTTCTTCTCAGCCATGGCAGTGACCATCATGGCAGGATTGGCCTTTGCAACGGTACTGACCCTGCTTGTAGTTCCTGTGCTTTATTGCATGCTCTACAAGGTTAGGAATCCAGCTTAATTATCAAATATTAAAAATTAACGGCCCTTCGTCATAATGACAAAGGGTCGTTTTTTTATATCTTCTGCTCAACTTTTCCAAAGCATGGCAGGCAGAGGGTTTTTCCCGCAAAACGCCGCGATCTTGATTCCATATGCATTTCTCCGCAATCTTCGCAGACCAGTGATTGGAGAATGGCAGCCGGACGGGGCATGCTTATTTGCGGTTCCTGTTTAATGAACATTTCCGCGAGATCGGCTTCAGAATACATTTTTTCGCATTCAGCCCGGACCTGTGTGCATTTTTCTTTTTCTTCGGCAGTAGGATCAGCCAGCCCCATGAGTCGGCCCATTTCAGTGCGAGTCTCGCCCATGAAATCCGGATTGAGCATAATCCGTATACCTTTAGCATCTTCGCGGCGAAAGAAGGTAAAGGCTATTTTGCCATAATCTTTAAGGATTAGATTACCTTTACCAACGGAACATCCGGTCAGGAACTGGATGGCATCCACCCCGCACATGTCTGTTTCGCAAATAGCCACAATGGGTGATTCACTGTTGTGCCCCAACTCGCGTAAGCAGAATTCTGCCGCACGGACACCGATGGCAAGTCCGGGACACTGATGTCCATGAAATTCAATGGTGTGTTTGATTTGGTCGTCTGAGAAATATTTATCCATGAGAGGTTTCCTTTACTGTCTTACCTCATGAATATGCCCATGAGATAATTCGTGTTCGTAATCAAAGGCTTCGAGGTCTTCCACGGGATGAATTACCGGGTAGCCTTTGCGCATTTCGATTTCCACTTCCACGCCGTAAACCTGTTCGATCATTTCCGGGGTAACAGAGTTCTTATCTCCGCAACCGCAGACCGTTCCGTTCTTGAGGAAAATGAACTTATCCGCATAACGCAGGGCTGTGTTGAGGTCATGCATGGTCATAATCGCAGAAACTCTATGCCCTTTGACCACGGCTCGCACTGTGCGCAGGATTTCCAGTTGGTTCTTGAGATCAAGGGAACTGGTCGGTTCATCGAGGAGGAGCACTTCCGGTTCCTGTACAAGGGCACGGGCAATGCTGACTTTCTGCAATTCTCCGCCACTGAGCAGGTCAATATAGCGAAGTGAAAGATGTTTCAGGGAAAGACGCTTAAGCGCAGCATCCACAATGCGGATGTCATGGTCGCGGACCCGCCATTTGATATGCGGCTTGCGGCCCATTAGTACAGCATCAAATACGGTCAGCCGTGCCGGCTCCGCCCGTTGCGGTACGTAGCCGATTAAACGGGCGATATCGTCAGAGGCTAGTTTGAAAACATCTTTTTTCCTGACCAGTACTGATCCTTGCGCGGGACGGTGGATGGCGTTCATGCATTTGAGCAGGGTGGTCTTGCCTGCGCCATTGGGACCGAGGATTGTCAGCAGCTCTCCTTTATCTACATTGAAATTAACCTTCTCCAGCACCGGGGTGCCGTTGTAGCTGAAATTTAAGCCGTTTACCTTAATGTTCATTTGTTACCCCTGATGATCAGCCATATGAAAACCGGAGCACCCAGAAAAGCAGTCAGTACCGAGACAGGAAGTACGTTGGGGGCGAGCATAAGTCTGGCAGCTGTGTCGGCGGCTAAAAGTAGTACCGCGCCGGTAATGCAGGATGCCGGAAGCAGGAAACGGTAGTCATCACCGATGATTCGCCGGACCATGTGCGGGCAGACCAGTCCGACAAATCCGATAATACCGAGAAAGGAAACAATGACCGCTGTAACCAGTGAGGCCAGCAGCATCCCGGTCATGCGAACCCGTTCGACTTTGACACCGAGGCCTTTGGCGGTTTCGTCTCCGGCCTCGATGGCATTGAAATTCCAGCGGTTGGCGGTGAACCAGATGTAAGCCACAGCAGTAACTGCGCAGATTATGCCCAGTTCTGACCATGTTGCACGGGCCACGTCCCCGAAGGTCCAGAAAACCATGGCAGCCAGCTGCACGTCATCGGCAAAGTATTGCAGGAACATGGTTCCGGCAGTGAAAAGTGCTCCCAGTGCGACCCCGGTCAGGACCATCACTTCCGGTGTGGCTCTGCGGGTGCGTGAAATTGCGATGATGGCAAAGGTGGCGATGAGGCTGAATCCGAAAGCGACCATGGTGGTCAGGTAGGGTGAGTTGATGGCCACTGCACCAACGTTGGAGCTGGTCATGGTGCCGAGGTCCAGCAGCATTACCGAGACCGCAGCTCCGAAGGCTGCGGCATGGGATATTCCCAGTGTGAACGGCGATCCCAGCGGGTTACGCAGGATGGCCTGCATGACCGCTCCTGCAACCGAAAGTCCGGCTCCGGATGCAAGAGCGGTCAAGGCTTGGGGAAGACGGATATTCCAGATGATCAGGTCAAATCTTTTGGAAACCGTATCTCCCAACAGGGTCAGCAGGGTCTCCGGGGCAGAGATGGAGACCGGGCCCATGCCGATGGAGGTGATCAGCATGGCTCCGCAAAGCAGCAATCCCGCCGCAATGAAAAAGGATTTTTGCCGAATGTGCCGTGAATATTCTACCGGGATCTGGCCGTCATCAAAGTGCATGGCTTAATTCAACTCCAGCTGTTGAAAGCCTTTGGCTTTAAAAGCCTTGTCCATGGTTTTGAGTACAGGTTTCCCGACCATGAAGGAGTATATTTCATTTGCTTTAGCAGCGGGATCAACGTCTTTGAAATGTTCAGGGTAGAGCACTTTACCCACGTAATAGGCATCAGCAATGATGGAGCCGTAGTTGTTGGAATACCAGTTGTAAGGTAGTACGGTGAAGATTCTGTCCGCTGTGACCGCATCAAGGGATTGATAGGCCGGATCGGTCATAATCTCATGGATGGCTCCGGCGTTCTCCCCCAGTTGGGAGGTGGAGATATCCACAAAAAGGATTTCCGGGTTCCAAGCTACAATCTGTTCCTTGGACACATTGGCGTGCTGCAAGGGCTTGCCTTTTCCTTTCGGGGGACAGGCGACGTTACGGGCATTTACAAAGTGGAAGGGAGGGTATGCAGGTTCTGTTGACTGAAACCCGTGCGGTCCTTTTTGGGCTATGCCGCCCACGTAGCATGATTTTTGTTTGTTATCGGGAATTGCTGAGGTTCTGGCTCTAAGGTCGGATATTCCCTTCTCCATGAAATCGCATACAGCCTTGGCTCTTTCCTCTTTGCTGATAACATCCCCCATCAGTTGTAGAGAGTTGTAGATTACATCCCGTTTGGTAGCGAGACTTGCGTATGAAAGACAGACCACCGGAATCCCGGTTTTGGCTTGCAATTCGTCTGGATCGTAGCCCATATCCTTGTATGTTTTAAATATTACCTGCGGCTGCGGCTCAAGACCGAGAATCAGCTCCGGGTTGTCATGTCCGCGGAATTCTCCAATGAGGGGCATGTTTTTGAATTGCGGATTGGCGATAGCGTATGGACGGGCATCAAATCTGGTTTTGCAGTGCTCAATGGAATCCACCCCCACAATCATACCCTGCCCTTGCAGGTAGGTCAGATAGCGCAGGCATCCCGGACCGGAACAGATTACCCGCTCCACTTTATCTGGAATTTTCACGCTGCGTCCCGCCATGTCTATGATAGTGCGTGTACCGCAGTACGCGGGGAGTGAGGTGCAGAGAGTGATGAGCAGGGCCATAAGAGCGGAAAAGAACTTGTTCATGAGCACCTCGATAAGAATTTAGTCAGCGTTTATAGAGATGTAATTTAAAATCAATATGCAATTGATGTATACGTATTAAAAAATCGTGTCAACTAAGTATGAGTATTTTATCAATTAGCAGAAGTGTTTTGAAGGCAGTCAAATTTCGGAGAGCTGTTCGCTGTTGGTGTGCAAATAAGAATCTGAAATAGTGGCCCCTTATTTGCATAATATTAAGAAACCTTAATCTTCGGGAAAAAATTTCAGTGCTTGAACATCGTAAAACAATCAGGAGTGCGAAGTGGGTATCTCAGGAGTTACTAATTCCGATAGTTCGCAGATAAATGCGAATTATGGCACTAACGAATCAACGGTTATTGAGAAGCAGCAACAGAGTGATTTCGTTGATTCACTAATGATATCAGAGGATAAGGATAGTGATGGTATCCTTACTCTTGAAGAGTCCGGGCTGTCTAAAAAAGAGTTTGCCAAGCTTGACGCTGATGGAAATGATAGGATCACGCCTGCTGAAGTACAGGCTGTTCTGGAGAAGTTGCAAAAGGAAAAAGGGGAGCTGGGCAAGCTTGATGTCCAGATGCAGCAGGCGGCAGAATCTTCCCCCAAGGCACAGGGAACAGTTGCTCAGGGGATGGTCAACTTTGAAGATAGTGGTTTGGATGAAGATGTATTCAAAGCACTTGATTCTGACGGAGACGGTAAAGTCTCAAAAGAGGCGGCAGATCTTCTGAGGGTGGATGATAAGGAAGGAGGCGAAGATGGAGTTTTCGCTGAAGCTTTGCCTGAATACCAAAAGAGCTTCTTTAAGAAGAAGGATGAAGATGAGGACAAGGATTTAAATAAAGACGGTGTTGTTTCAGTAGAAGAAGAGGAACAAGCAGAACAACAGGCAGCACAGGTTGCAGGCGTGAATACAGAAGAAAGTAAAGAGCCTGCTACTGACAATGAACCACAGGGCAGACGATTTTCAGCAAGGCAGATGGCCGGAGTCCGGGCCTACCAGAATCAGGCTTCCGAGTTCTTTGCGTCGGCCTCAAAATCTTCAGTCAGTTTTCAGTACTAACTTCTGATTTCAAATAAAGATCATTTGTAAGAACAAAGCCCCCTGAAGCACTGCTTCAGGGGGCTTATTCAGTCTATCTGGAAATGATATTATTCAGCAGGTGCATTGAAAACGCGTGTGCTCATTTCCTTGTCGAGGATGAACATGCCGTTGCTTTCTCCATCAAGCAGACGAAGTTTGTTCAGTACTGCGTTCACGCTGTCTTCTTCTTCGACCTGCTCGGTTACAAACCACTGCAGGAAGATGTTGGTAGCGTGATCCCTTTCCTCAATAGCGAGGTCAACGAGACCGTTAACCAGAGCGGTTACTTTCTGCTCGTGCTCAAGAACTGCTTCGATACATGCCAGAGGGGAATCCCATTCGGTTTTAGGAGCTTCGATTGCAGTGAGGAGCACACGACCTCCGCGTTCGTTGATGTAATCGTAGAATTTCATGGCGTGGAACTGTTCTTCCTTAGCCTGGACTCTCATCCAGTTGGCAAAGCCGTCCAGTCCGATGTCGCTGAAGTATGCGGACATGGAAAGGTAAAGGTAAGCAGAGTACATTTCTGCATTGAGCTGTTCGTTAAGAGCTTTTTCAAGAACCTTGTTAGACATTCTAAATGTTCTCCATAATTGGATTCTGTTTACTAGTAGCCCAGATCTTCATCAGTAATTTTTGTTGCGAATACTTTATGCATCCAGAACTGGTAACCGATAACGATGGGAACCATGATCAATGCAACGGTCAGCATGATTTTGAGGGTCAGCTGGCTTGAAGCAGCATTGTGAATGGTAATGGAGTAAGCCGGGTTGATGCTGGAAGGCAGCAGAGCCGGGAACAGTCCGATCACGCCGAACAGGGTAGTAGAGACGATGAGTACTGCGGAGGCAGCCCATGCTTTCCACCACTTGCGCGCTGCGATAAGGGTGCGGACCTTGACGATTGCAAAGATCGGGATCAACAGGATCAGCATGAGGGCCGGGTAGGCCAGATAGTTGCTGAGCAGTTGAGTATATACCCCGGTAAGGGCCAGAAAGGCAATATAAACTGCTGCAAGAACCGGCCAGATGGTTGCAGCAAGGTTACCTGCTCTTTCATTAAGTTCGCCGTGAGTGCGTACAGCCAGCCAGAGACTGCCGTGTTGAGCGAAAAGCAGAACGAACAGAATACCGCCGCCGAGACCGTAAGGGTTGAGCAGGGTGAACAGGTTGCCCTGAAATACGCCGTTTTCATCGATAGGAATACCCATGAAGATGTTAGCGAAAGCAACACCAAGCAGCAAACCGGGCAGAACGCTACCCAGAACCATGGCTTTATCCCAGAGTTTACGGGCCCAGTCACTTTCTACCAGTCCGCGGAATTCATAAGCCACGCCACGGATGATCAGTGCGATGAGCAGCAGCATCAGTGCGGTGTAAAGCCCGCTGAACATTACAGCGTATGCTTTAGGGAATGCTGCGAAAGTAACACCGCCGGCGGTGATGAGCCATACTTCGTTCCCGTCCCAGAATGGGCCGATGGATTTATAAATAGCTTTTCTGTCTTTTTCGTCCTTGGCCAGAAAGGGCATCACTGACCCCAGACCCAGATCATACCCGTCGAGCATGAAATAAATGGCCCAGAGTAAGCCCCATAACAAGAACCATATGGATTCCAACATAATTATCTCCTTGTCTTACAGCTTTCTTAAGCCTTTTCAGGTTCAGGGCCTCTGCGTGCAAACCTAGCCAAAAGGTAGATTTCGCAAGCACCAAGCAGGGTGTACAGAGTGGTCAGGGCAATAAAAGAGAATGCAACCTGACTTGTGGCAATGGGTGATACCGCATCTGATGTTTTCATCATGCCGTAAACAATCCATGGCTGACGGCCTACTTCTGCAACAGCCCAGCCAGCCCAGATAGCAATGTAAGGCAGCGGAATGGAGAAGAGCATGATGCGCAGGTAAAGCTTGTTCTCAGTAAGCTTTTTCCTGTTTTTCCAGCCCCAGAGGGCGAGTAGCGGAAAGAGGGTTCCCAGTCCGACCATGATGCGGAAAGCGAGAAAGGTGATGGTCACCGGAGGACGCTCTTCCTTGGGCCATGATTTAAGGCCTTTTACCGGAGCGTCAAAGTCGTTGAAAGCAAGGAAGCTGAGTGCGCCGGGAAGTCCGAGGAACTCGACGGAGTTCTTTTCGTTCTTTTCATCAGGTATTGCCAGCAGATACATGGGAGCACCGTCCGGGTGATCGTCCCAGAGAGCTTCCATGGCAGCCAGTTTTTCGGGCTGCATTTTAGCAACGGTCTGAGCATGGTGGTGGCCCTGTGCGGCAACAAGAATGGAAAAGATGAATGCTACGATCAGGCCCATCTTGAAAGATTTGCTGAAGAATTCAACTTCATTCTTACGGAGCAGGTGGTAGGCACTGACACCCATAACGAAGAAGCTGGCAACCATGAATGCTGCAAAGCCGTTATGGAAGAACTGCCCCCATGCAAAGGGGTTGGTGATAACTTCGAAGAAGTTGTCCAGTTCTGCGCGACCGTTTCTGATTACATAACCAACGGGATTCTGCATCCATCCGTTAGCAAGGATAATCCATACTGCGGAAATGTTTGAAGCGATAGCAACGATCCAGATACAGGCAGCGTGCATTTTGGGGGAAAGCTTTTTCCAACCGAAAATCCATGCTGCGAGAAAAGTTGATTCCATAAAAAAGGCCACTGTGGCTTCGATAGCCAGAAGTGAACCGAAAATATCGCCCACGTATTCGGAATAGCGGGACCAGTTGGTACCGAACTGGAATTCAAGTGTGATACCGGTCACGATTCCGAGAACAAAGTTAATGACGAATAGTTTCCCCCAGAATTTGGTCATGCGCAGGTAAATGTCTTTTTTAGTGCGCACGTACATGGTTTCCATAACGGCAACCATGATGGAAAGCCCCAGTGTGAGCGGTACGAAAATGAAGTGGAACATTGTTGCCATGGCAAATTGCAGCCTTGACAGCATCAGAACATCCATCATCCCTCTCCTTGTTCAAGTTGTTGATTTAAGCGGAAATTCTTTCCAGAGCTTCCTGAGCCAGCCTTCCCACCGTTACAGACTGCAATGAAGAGTCCTTATAAATATCTATAACAGTATCATTATCCGCCAAAGCATCAAGCTTTTTGACGGATTGTGTCGCGTTCAGTGCTCCAAGCGCCCAGCAGGCAGTGCCTTGTATCACCGCATCGGGGTAGGACAGGAAACGGATCATATCATCTGTCGCCTGTGCCGCGATCTGCGGACGGTCCTGCGCCATACGGGCAACTCCCCAGACTGCCCCCCTGAGCAGGATGGGGAATTCAAGGAAGTTCTCCGGACCATCTTCGTCTTCATGGCTGTAGCTGAGCAGGATTTTTCCATACTCCTTCCCCATGAGATCGTTGACTGCAGCTATTTCACCCATGGCTTCGGGTACGCCCCAGGCACAGCCCCCTGATTCTTCATTGAGCATCCACATGATCCTGCGCATGACAATGCGGGCCTTGGGTGCGTCTTCTTCAACCATGCGGGAGATAACCTTGCCGAAACAGGTTACGCCGTGCCAGCGGACAATTATCTTGGTTGCACATAAGGAAGCGAAAAGCGGAGAGATAAGGTCCTGCATGGAATACTTTTCCATTAATTCTTCAAACCTGCTTTCCCAGTTCTCATCTGCCAGAACTTCCATGACTTCTTTTTTTATTCTGCGCCCGACAGGCATATTGCCAACCCCCTTCTGAAGAGTAGCACTAAAAAAAACTATTATCGATAGAGCTGTAACAGCTTTCTATTTTTATATTTTCAATTTTTCAATTTTTATTTGTAAATATCTTTTCATTTTAAGTGATTTCTTTTAAATTTTCCAAACAGTTTTTTTATTATAAAATTCTAACAAAACTGAATCCAGCCGACCCAAGTGATGTATTTTCCATATCCTTACTAG
>DDLU01000050.1 GCA_002340305.1 Desulfovibrio sp. UBA2564 | reverse complement strand
CATGGTTAATGATCTGGCCCGGCAGGGAGCATTGCGTTTTGCAGAACAGGAAGGCGGCCCTTTTCTGGCAACGGACGAGGAAGCCGCAATCCCGCCCATGGTCGAGCTGGGTCGGCTTATGGCTGCTTCAAGCCGCATCTTGGAAAACAAGGAACTGGATCAGGATATTCAGGATCTGGTTGCCCCCGGTGCGTCACTCGGTGGAGCGCGGCCCAAGGCATCCATTATAGATACGGACGGCAAGTTGCTGATCGCCAAATTTCCCAGCCCCACCGATGAATGGGATGTGGAATTGTGGGAATATCTCGCCTTCCAGATGGCAAAAAAGGCCGGGATACCTACCCCGGAAGTAGCATTAAAGAAAGTCGGAAACCAGAATGTGCTCCTGCTCCACCGTTTTGACCGCAACGCAGGGAAGCGTATCCCATTTCTGTCGGCAATGAGTATGCTCGGTTATTCTGACGGCGAACAGGGAAGCTATCCGGAAATCGGCGAAGCTCTGAGCGAATACGGAGCCAGCACAACCGAAGATCTCAAAGACCTCTGGCGGCGGATTGTTTTCAACATCATGATTTCAAACGTGGACGACCATCTGCGCAACCACGGCTTCCTCTATGCCGGATCAGCAGGCTGGAGGCTTTCCCCTCTCTACGATCTGGAACCAACCCCGGAACACGAAAAGCCACGCATCCTGCACACCTACATCGACCTTGATGACGGCACGGCTTCGCTTGATCTCGCCTACTCGGTAATCGAAGAATTCGGCCTCTCGCTCAAGGAAGCAAAATCCATCGCCAAAAAGGTCGCACAGGCCACCCAAAGCTGGGCCAACGATGCCGCACGCCTTGGGGCCAGCAAAAATGAAATCGAGATGATGCAGTCTGCTTTTGAGCATGAGGATTTGCGGAGTGGGTTGAGGGGGTAATATGTAATGTCCACAGGGACTATCACAAATCAAAGCGCCTGATTTACCAAGAGAAACACCATTTCCATACAAGAAATTATTTCATAGATTACCACTCCGAAAATAACTGGTCACTCAGCACATCGTTCACACAGAATGGCCTCAGGATTCTCCTCAAGCCTTGCCTTCGGAATTGTCTCATCGCAATCTATACATGCTCCGTATAGCCCCATTTCATGCATTCCAAGAGCGGATTTTACTTCTTTGAGGTTGGCCTGCAGTGTTTCTATGCGTTTCGTTGTAAACGGATCATCTGCTACAGATTCAAATTTTTCAATTTTTTGTTCAAGATCATGCTGCATCTCCTGAAGTTTACGTCCTTGGTTTGCATAAAAATTATCCGATTTTTCGGGAGAGCTATGTTTTGTAGGCATAATATGCTTTGGTTAAAAGTTAAAACAAATTAACCATTTGCAATAATATAATATGGAGCCCAATAGTAGGGAAGTTTATATTTCGATTTCAGTTTGTTGACAGCTGTATGGAATGCTTCAGTCACATCTTTTTTACTTTTCAAAATGGTGTAGAATTCACGGACAAATTCACCTGCTGATTTGGAATCAACTTCCCAAAGAGTTAGGATCAAATATTTGTTGTCGTTAATCAACAGCGGACGCAGGATACCGAGTATTTCACTAGAGTTCTTTACATCATTTCTGGTTTTCCCTGTGGTGCAGGCTGCGGTAAAAATGAGCTCCTTGTTTTTTAGCTGGGAAAACTTGGCCATTTCTTTTGCATAAAGAAATGTGTCATCAGCAAAGAGAAGCTTTGATGCTTCCGGTTCGGTATAGTCAAATATGCCATGGGTAGACAGGTGAACTATATTTGCCTGAATATCTGAGGAAAGGTTGTCCAGCGTGGCCTTTTCATGCGCGAAGAACTGTCCGTCTGGGTAAAGGGTTTGCAGGTAGGACAACTCTTCGTCTGCATCGGGCAAAGGCTCGTAGATGTTGCTGCTTGGGTTGAAATATCCAGCAAGTGTGACATCAGCCATTTTATTATGCGGTGCAATCATGAATGCATTTAAAACCCTGACGGAAGATACACCAAGATAAGCCCCGATAGGATGGCTTGAAATCCATTTGTCGGTTGAGATAATTGTATTAGCTGCAATTCTACCGGGAATAACAGATTTGATTACTCTTACATCACGGACAGCGGGCATCTCGAAATCGACAATGCGTTCATAGCAATTATCCAGAGCTTTTTTCATGCGCGTGGATTCATTCTCAGACAACCGTTTCATGGTAATAGAGTCGTTATCTTTTACCGTAATGTATGTATTGCTGTAGACTGGTACTTCAATACTTGTTTTGCTGTGCTTAGATTTACGTATAAGTGACCTGACAGAGGTATAGTTATTTGCAAGTTCAGTTTTAGCTGATTTAATATTAATTTTTCTGGTTTTCTCTGCGTCTGCACGAACATAAAAATCAACCAATGACGGAGTGCTGGAAAGCTTTTTCTCAAAGCTCGCATAGTCCGGCAGGTCTGAGTGAGCAGCCATTGTGTCATTAATGGATTTGTTTTCAGAATACATGCTCGCTTTGTCTTCAAGGATCATGCGGGATTTATTGAGCGAGATGTAGTACAATGCCTTCGTAAAATTCTTTTTCTTATAGTAGGCATCCACAAGATTATTGATATATGAATTGATCAGCTTATTGTATGCCCATCTATGGTTGCTGCTTTCGATATTCAAATATGGTTTTAGAACAATATTAAAAGCCAGTTCTTCAAAAAGAACATTTGATGTTTTGAAGTAAACAGCATGCAGATAATTTGAAAGGGCTAAAAAATCTATTTCATCCAGATCAACATCATCTAATGCTATTTCGTCATTAAGGAAATATCTGTACCCGTCGGCAATCCAGTCTGTATTCCCGGTTGTTTTGTATAACTCATATTCCCCCCTGATCAATCTGGATATGAGTTCATTTTTGGTCGGCTTATCTAAAGCTCTGCCAATGTCATGCTTAACCGTCGCAACATGATTTACGAGCTGTTCTTTTGTATACTTTTTACCAACAAATTTACTGCCTTCTTTCAGTAAACCCTCGTTCTGGCTAAGTCTTTTTCGGGCATGTTTTCGAATCTGGGCATATGACGGATCAAAATAATCCTCCTTGTATGACGGCACAGCCAGAAGGACATTGTTTGCCGAGGAATGTTTCAGTTTATATTTTGAATCCATACAACCAGATGAAACGGCAAGAAGCTCCTGATCTGCCTTTACAGCTTTTTCAAGCTCAAGGGTATTGTAGCTGTATAGGTCTGCCAGTTGGTTATAAATAAGAGCTTTGGCGCAGCCTTCCTGTTCATTGTCCAGTTCACCGAGTAGCAGGTTGTTCGCTTGAGCAAAATCTTTTTGCTCTTTAGCTGCTGTGATGCTGTTTATGGTTTCAATTTGGTGTTGTATGGATGTGTCTTGGATTCCGAATTGGGTTTGGGAATGAGAAGCACAACTACAAAGAAGTAAAGAAGAACATAACAATGAAATAAAGTTTTTTAATTTATACATAGCATTCGTCAGTTAAGAGTTTGGGACTTAAGACCACTACTAATTTTAATATTCTTTCTAGCTGTACTGTAAAATTTTAATGCTTCTAAAAGTATTGTCTTAGAATCATAGTCATTAAAATTGTCTCTAACAATTAAAGATGCAAAAGGAGTTACTTGGTCTCCTGCTTCTTGCATACTTTTCATAATTTCCAGACTAAAAAAATCTATTTGCACTCTACAGTTAGGGAGTTCATCAAATTGTTCTTTTAACTGATTGTCGTTATCTATTAAATCTTGGTTATGAATTTTAATTGATTCTTCTTGGTATTCAGCTCTATTTTTTTCATTAGAGTCCCTTCTAATATAAAAAGCATTTTTAACAGCATTTTCAATGTAGCGTTCTTTTTTTAAATTATACCATAAGACAATACTATCTTTTTCTTGCTTTGCTGTGTGATCTATGTAGCTATTATATAAATCAAAAGAGTTTGTTGACGCTGAAACGATATAATCAAATTTATATTTCTCGATATGCGATAAAGCTTGCTCATAAAGAGTGTCGCTGTAAAAAGTAAACTGATTTTCAGGATTGAAAGCGTTAGCTAAAAGTCCGGGCCATCCTTCATCCATAGCAGTGTAGCCAAGTTCTAAGAATTTATTTTTTGTAATCTCTAAACCTTCTTCTCGTGCTTTTTGTACTTTTTTATTGTACGCATTTTGGATGTAGCCTCTTAGAACTGAATCATAGCGTTGCGTAGCTTCAAAAGGAAGCAAGTTGATCTCGTTTTTTAATATGTTGTACATTTTTCTAGTTTTGTTCCAGTTAGGGACAAGCTCAACAGGACCTGTATGTACTAAAATCGGTTGGAATGGATTTAATTTGAAAGTTCCGTATTTTTCAAGGTCATGGTTTATTTGTAAAGAATGATAAATTTCATGAGTTAATTCGGGATCATATTTACTAGGGATATTTTTTATTTCATAAATTGGCTCCAAAAGAGCTTTTCCATTGCGTAAATTTTCAAAAGCTACTTGCTTTCCCACAGATGAAATAAAAAATTTACCTTCTAGGTTAGGCTTTATATCAGCAATGTAACCTCGTTTCTCTTCCAATGCTTCAAGAGCTTTTTCCCAATCTGATTCCCATAAAAGGTATTGACCTTTGTCCAATTCAATAAAATTATAAATTTGATCGTTATTAGTATAAAAGATAAGGTAATATTTGGGGCGAAGTAGTTTTTCTGAAAGTTTGTACGCTTCTATTTTTTTATTTGATAATTTAATTGTTTTTTCAGGTTCCCCAAACTCAGCGTGCATTTCTTGAAGAGTTGTGAATGTGTGTATTTTTTGTACATTGTCTGTTCCTGATTTAACAATTGCACGATCAATAAAGCTGCATCCTGATACGCATAGACACATAAGCAATGCACTCAATGTCAAGAATATTTTTTTTATATGCATCATCGTTCCTTAATTTAGTTCCTTAGATTTCAAACCGCTTGTTATGTTTAAATTTTGTGTGGCATTATGAAAAAAAGATATATTTTCAATCAACATTTTTTCCGCATTTTCCTTTTTGTACTTAGGATAAGTAGACGTTATTGCTGTTGCAAACGGGAAAGCAAATTCACCAGCCTTTTTCATGCTCTTGAAAACTTCAATGCTTAAAAAGTCTATCTGAGCTTCTATCATTGGGAGGTTCATAAAGGCTGTATGCAATTCGTTAGCATATTCTTTTTTTTCTGCATTCATTTTTTTTATCAAGATTTCTTGAAGCTCTGATGTGTTTCCCATTTTTAATAACTCTTCAGCAGAATACTTGCGCGTAGGAGAAAACTGAATACTTAAATCTACATATCTATCACCTTTCATTTTATCTATTAGAACTAAATCATGTTCACTCCTAGCAGCAATTGCTTCTATGAAATGCTGACACCAATCAATATAATTAGATGACATCGATGTTATGTATGAAAAATTATATCTATTCAATTTAGACACGACACTGTCGTAGTAATTTTTATCGTAGAATGTATAGTTGTTCTTGTATGTCATGTATTTTGTAGGGGTAACAACTGTAGTGTCAACAATATCATACAGCTGGCCGATTAATAGGGGGGCATTGCGCAAAGAAATTCTTTTTTCAGCTTTAACTTTAGCTTGATTTGTTTTTTCAATAAAAATTTTATTTATATAATTTTGTACAAGCTTGTCATATTCTCGTGTAGCATCTAATGGCAATAAATTCAGATCGTCTTTTAATAGTCTATATGCTATCTTTGTTTTTTCCCAATTTGGTTTAATCTGGGGAGGTGAGCTAAATTCATAAAAGGGCGTAAGACTGTCAATATCAACCTTATCTCCATTCTTAATTCTATGTGAATTACTCAATGCTTCATATATAGATTTTGTTTTTGATTCATTTTTTTCCAACCTAGGAATTTCTACCAGTTCATAAACAGGCTCAAGAAGTGTTGGATTTTTTTTAAAAAACTCTTTTGCAACTTGTACATGATCTTTTGTAATTGTAAAAACGCCTATATACTTATTCTTTATTGTTTTTGAGTAAGTTCTTTTCTCATCTTGTGACATCATTGCATTCAACCAGTCATCATAATCTTGGCTTGAAATTTCATAATGATCGGAAACCCGCCCAGCTGCATAGTGAATAATATGGTAAGAAGTCTTTTCATCGCTATAGTGCCAAGGATCCAAATTCATATACCCTGCATTCTCTAACTGTCTTTTACGACTTTGGTTAGGCACAAGCTCAGTTAAATAATAAACCTCGACATCCTCACCATTTGAAAGAGTTAATTTTTCCTCAGGAGTTCCAAATTTTTTATGAATTGTTTCGGATGAGACACCTTTAGCAATTAGATCTACTTCTTCCGAAGTATGATAATTGTAAAACAGCGAGCCACACCCAGTAACGAAAATAGACAGAGAAATTATTGCTATTAGTGTTACTAGAGTTTTATTCGTGATTCTTTTTACCATTGCATTCTCCCTATTTTCACTTCCCAGTCCTCAAATACAACCCATCCCGAAACAACCGAGCCCCGGACATAGCCGCAGCGCCATAAAAATAATCAACCAAATCAACAGGATTAATCCTCTTCAATTCAGCAATCTTCTTCCGGTCCTTTTTGGTCCGTCTGAGGCTCCTTGTTCCTTTATTAATGTTAACGGCATCCACTTCCATAGCTAACTCTGGAAGCGGAATATTTTTGTCTGATGCGAAAACCAGAACATTGTCAGTCCCGCATGGAGTTTCCGGTGCGCATTCCACAATTATTTCTGTTTCAGCTTCTTCTGGCGGAATTGTGTACAAAGTTCTTGGTTGCAGGAAATTGGTGTGATCATCTTCAGTTGGAAAAATCAGATTGATATTGTTGTCACTGTCCACAGCATAAATATAAACATAGAGAGGTGCTGCAACCTGAACAAACAGAGTAACTGTTTCCCCTGCATGGTATGTAACATCCCCATATCCTTTCGCTGTGGAAATCCTGATCATATCATCAGGTAAGGGCTGAGAAGTATGCAAACCTAATACATTAGCCTGTTTTTTTGCTTGCTCATCCTCAAGAGGAAGACTGATCATTGAAAATGGGATTGTTTCTTCGCTTGAGGTTATTACTTTCCCATCACGGCCAACAATCTCCAGATTCACAGTCACATGATCTGCGCTGATGAAGTATTTTCCTTCCAGAATTGCTTCAGCCTCTGTTAGTACTGTCTGGCTTCCTTTCAGGCTTTTTATTTTTTTGGCTTTACGCCTCAGAGCACGTGTTCCTCTTTTGGCAACAGGGATTGGCTTTGCAATATCTATTGCATCGTACTTCGCAATTTCGTTTTTAATCTTGAACAAAAAATTTTCAGAAAAAGGTGAGGTTGCCTTTAGCTTTGCATCAATGAGTGGATTGACAAATACGCTTAGCTTTTTGTCCTTCATCAAGTGTGAATTGAACATACCTTGCGAGCAGGCAAGATCAGAAGCGACATTTACAGTCTTTGTCCTTAAGTTCTCTTTCAAAAGGTCAGACGCGAGTATTTTGCTTTTAATGCTGGATGTAAAATTAAGTATCTTCCCATTGTGGATGTCTTCCACATTAAAGAAAAAAGAGACCTTATCTCCTTCATTAAGAAACGTTCCTGTAAGAATATAATCTGGATTATCTGGGGTAATATCAAATCCACTGGAACTGAGTTCTGCTTTTAAATATAGGGCTAAATGCGTAGATAAAACAGGAACGGTATTATCCAATGAATCTGTAAAACTTCTTGGTCTGAAATATATTTTACCAGCAGGAACAGCCTCAGTTATCCGGCTAGCTATTTCCTGAGAAAGTTCTTCAGGTGAAGAAGGTGCTGAAAAAAAGGCCTGCGCCTCTTGGGACGCTGAAAACGCAATAATAGCTACCCAAAATATATAAATTAATTGATTCTGTATTTTCATTTTATGATTCAGACTAGATTCATTTGGTGGACCTTCCTTCTTGGGAAGCCTGAAAAGTAACCGCTACGCAACAGAGATTCCATGAATAGGGACAACTTAAGACTCTAAAAACACAACAAATTTACCCTTATCACTATCGGCTGAACACTCAAAGAGGTAGAATTGACATTTCTTTTATCTTTTTCTGAATACAAACAAACAATACGTCATAACTGCTATAAATCTATTTGATTCATGGTTATAGCATTGGCTACCGCCTGTTCTGCTGTTACGGCATCAAGTTTGGTTTTAATCCTGCGTCTCATATTATAAGCCTTTCGTTCACTAAAATGCATTGTCTCCGCTATTTTCCAAGCAGGATACCCAAGAGCCATATATCGGACAAAATCAGTCTCCTCACTATCGAGTGACCAACCTGATTCCGGTTCAACATGCACTATTCCGTAAACTATGGCCCTGGCAATCGCATGTTCCTTCTTTTGGGTGTCCAGTTTATGCATTACTCCATCATGAATGGCATCCATTCTCTTCGCTTTAACACCTAGAGATGTAGCTGAGTCTTTGCGAGTCATTCCATCAGCGAGATTCTGAAGATGCTGCAACTCCCGCTTTCTTATATTTAAGAGATTTTCTAATTTTAAATTGCCAAGTCGAATACTCTTCCGCACATGGGCATGCATTATGTAAGAGAGTTGATGAAGCACAGAACGAACATGATCTGATAGATTTATATGTTCTCGCCAACCAAGCTCCGTACCATGTAATCCCAGCACTCCCAGCAACGAGCACTTATTGCTTTCCAAAGGAAATGTTATTCCGGTTCGTATTCCAGAATACCACGTATCTTCGCTTGCTCTTAACTGCTCTTGTGAATAAATTCCTTCAGAAACTTTTTTGCGGATTACATCTATATGTTCCCAAGTCCATGGTTTATATCCTGACTCGAAGCAATTATGGATGGTCTCATCGAGAGAACCATAGTCTCTATCCATATATCTTTGCATATATTCAGGATCATAATTAGATGTCTGGATAGCTTCTTCCATTTTGAACTTGTTTTGCGTGACTAATGCAGAAAATCCATATGCGACTTGGTTATATCCCAGCTGCGATGTATAGCTTAAGAAACAATCACGAATTTCATCCAAGTCATGCAAAGAAGAAACATTTTCATAAAATCCAGAAATAATTTCTGAAAAAGAACTTTTATCCATAGACATCACCATCTCCTGACAAAGTATATTTCCAAAACAAAATACGAGTTACATTACTATCGTAAAAAAAGATAAAAACAAATAACAACCACTTCACCCAGTTAAAGACCACCAACATAGCCAACAAACGCAAAAAGGGTTAACTCCAAACCAGAGTTAACCCTATTTGATTACTTACCGCCCCATCCCCCGCCAAACACGCTTCCCCCTCACCCGCGCAACCTCGTAAGCTTCCGCAAAACATCTTCCAATTCGCTCTGCAAGTCCCGGCAGCCTTGGACTTCCTTTTCCAACTCTGAAATCCTGCGCCCCTGCGCATCTATTTTCAGGTCTTGCTCTTTCAGACGACGGGACTGCTTCTGCTCCATTCTGGCTAGGGCCTCCGATAAGCTCTTCGATAATTCGTTCATGATCTACCTCCGCAATAAAACGGCTGGCTGGCCGCTCTGGGTCTCTCTTATTTCCAGCAGGGTTCCTTTGGGAAAGGCCAGATACTGGTAGTTCTTGTCCTGATGTGCTTCGATTCCCCATTTCGTAAATTTGCTTACGTTCTTCCTCTGGTCCTCTATCTGCGCGTTGATTCTTGTCAGTTCCTCGTGACTCTCTTTTATTCTCCAGCCGTAAAACCCGGTTATACAGACCGCGACTATGAGCAGCAGCAATGCGGAGATGAGATTCGCCAGGATGTTTTGTTTCCAGTAGCTGGCCGAAATCGCGGACTGCTTTTTGCGCAGCTTCTGGATGTGGCCGTCCATATCGGCTGTGATGGAATTCAGCTCGCTTTCGGCAAACTTCAGCAAGTTCCCGCTCAAGTCTTTCAATGCGCTGCTGGCGATCTGCTCCACTTCCTGCGACTGCGAGCTCATTCGCTCTTTCAGCTTGTCGCTCAGCTCTCCAAGATGATTCATATATTCCTCCTTTCAATCGGACTCGTTTTTTGTCTTCGGGTAACTCCAAAGTGATATATTTCTTGCCCTGCCGGACTACGGAAAGCCCGACCTCATCTAAAGCTTTGATGAGGTCCGCACGGTCCTTGTGCAGACCATCGGCTATGCCTTGGGCTAGGAAATCGGTTACGGTTTTCCTGAAATTGTGCAGTTGTTTTCCTTTGGGTGAATGGATGTCCTTACCCGGTTGCAGCAGCCGGGACCGCTTCAACTCGTCCGGCCTTGCCCACTGCTGACGTTCATTCCAAAGGTCGCGCCAGACGTCATATTGCTTGTGCCAGTTGGGCGGGCAGGGATTCATGGCCTTGTCACTGCGCAGCTCCGTGCGCGGGATGATGAAATGCATTTCATGATGACCGGCATGACTATGACGCACCCAAAGGATCGAATATTGATCCGGTTCAAGCCCTGCGAAAGCAAACTTCTCAAAGTCATCCATGACTTCCTTTTCAAGCTGCGGGGAAACCTTGTCCTGCGGAGCCCACGAGAGCACACCGGAAGTATATTTCCAGACCCGATCGGTTGAACCGATCACCCGCTGTACTGCTTCAGGATCTCCACGCAAAACTTCCGGCGGTGATTCCTCACGGCCCTTGCGGAGAGGATCGATTACATAATTGATAGCCTTGGCACCGTTGCCCCGGCCATGAGCGAAAACCTTCATATACATTTCAGTTCCCTCTCAATGGCAGCCAACTCGGCCAAAATGAGTACGGAATCGGCACCGCTTTTATAAGTATTTGCCCAGCGGGCGAGCTGGTTCAGATTGTTCCCGATGCGGGCAAGCTGGAGCAGTTTTTCGCGCTCGCGTCTGGTTTTGCGGACCCGCCTTTTGCCCAGAAGCTGACGCATAAAATCGCCGATGGTCATGCCCCGATTTGCGGCTTCCTCCACAACATTATTTTTCTCATCAGGCGTAACCCTGACGTTCAACCAAGCTGTGCGAGTTGTGTTCATACGCCCGCCTTTTCACTGGCGTTAAAGGAGGGATCGAAGGGAGGCCGGCCTCCCTC
>DDLU01000090.1 GCA_002340305.1 Desulfovibrio sp. UBA2564 | reverse complement strand
CCGCTGGCAACTGAGGCCGGGCTGGAAATTCTGCGTGCCGGAGGCAATGCCGCCGATGCTGCCATTGCTGTTGCTGCCGCACTCGCAGTTGTAGAACCCTGCAGCACAGGGCTGGGCGGGGATGCTTTTGTTCTTTTTTATAAAGCTGAAGAAAAGAATGTCTTCGCTCTAAACGGTTCAGGTAAATCCGCGCAAAATATCTCCCTTGAAAAAATAACCAAGATGGGAATTTCCGGTGAACTTCCCATGCGCCACGCCATGACCGTTAATGTCCCCGGAGCATGCGCACTCTGGGCCGATCTGGTGGAACAGCACGGAACCCTTGATTTATCTATTATTCTGGCACCTGCTATTCGCTACGCCATGCAGGGATTCCCGGTCAGTCCGGTCACTGCCCGACTTTGGGAAGAAGGTGCTTCAATTCTACAAAACAGCCCCGGCGGTGGGCAACTGCTTTTAAACGGTAAGGCTCCCCGCTGCGGAGAATTAATGCTCAACCGCAATCTAGGCCAGACTCTCGCCCGTTTGGCGGATTGCTCACCGGACAAGGCAAAAAAACTTTTTTATGAGGGAAAATTTGCGGAAAAAATTGTCAAAATTGTCCGCGAAAATGGCGGATTTCTTTCCCAATCTGACATGGCTGAACACAGCAGCCTTTTTCAGAAATCCATCAGCGTAAATTACCGGGGATACGAGATCCACGAATGTCCGCCAAACGGTCAGGGCTTAGCTGCATTGCTGGCTTTAAATACTCTTTCGGATATCGATGTTCCCGCACTTGGAGTTGCTGATTCTCCAGAAAGATTGCACCACCTCATCGAAGCCATGCGGCTGGCATTTGCAGATGCACGCCAGCATATCGCTGATCCTCAGCACTACTCAACACCGCTGAAAAAACTCCTGTCACCGTCGTACGGAGCCACAAGAGCCGCGCAAATTTTCCCGGACCGGGCAATACAGGACAACACCGGCGGAGTTCCGGTTAACAGTTCCGACACAGTGTATTTCTGCGTCATTGACAAAGAGGGTAACGGCTGCTCCATGGTTAACTCTACCTACATGGGCTTCGGTACCGGTATCGTTCCCGAAGGATTGGGATTCTCCTTACAAAACCGCGGACACAATTTTTCACTTGACCCGACTCACCCGAATGCACTTGCTGCTGGAAAACGCAGTTATCACACCATTATTCCCGGAATCTGCCTGCGCGCAGATAAAAGCCTCCACTGCACCTTCGGAGTCATGGGCGGTTTCATGCAGCCACAGGGCCATATGCAGGTTATTTCTGCACTGCTGGACGATGGAGTTGATCCGCAGGAAGCATTAAACAGACTGCGTTTCTGCATCGAACCCGGGGAAGCCGGAGGAAAGGTCTGTTTAGAAGAAGGACTCCCGGCAGAAACAATCAGAAAGCTTTCCGCCATGGGCCATGAACTCGAAATGCGCAATGGCTATAAGCGTACAATTTTCGGCCGAGGTCAAGTCATTGTGCGTGATGCCGAAAAGGGAACACTTTGCGCCGGATGCGACCCGCGATCTGACGGTTACGCTGCCGGAATGTGTTAGCCAGCAGCATCCAACTCTATAAATACAACTGCGCTTTACAAATATCCATGCGCTCATTTTGCACAATGCAACATCACACGCATTGCATATTGTCATTTCCACCAATCTATCACGATAAGTCATTGTAAAGCGTAATTTTTATACATTCTGGATTTTTTATTAATTCTATATTATATCCCTTTCATAATCCAATTATCCACACAATTACACATTCACCTGTTTAACATCCAACCCCGGAGGAAGAATGTTCAAGAAATTCTCGTGCCTCGCTTTAGCCTGCATGCTCTGTCTGACCTTTGCTGCCGTCCCTTCGCAGGCTAGCGACAAGAGTCTGATAATTGCCACTGCCACCACAGGCGGTACCTACTACCCTGTCGGGGTTGCCATCGGAACCCTGATCAGCATTAAGCTCGCCAAAGCGGACAAGATTACTGCCACTGCCATCAACTCCGCCGGATCAGGTGAAAATGTGCAGATGCTTAAAAACAAAGAGGCAGACCTTGCCATTCTGCAAGCACTTTTCGGCCTTAATGCATACAAAGGCGAAGGTCCCTACAAAGGCAAAGCATTTAAAGATTTCCGTTCCATTACCATGCTCTGGGAAAACGTTGAACATTTTCCCCTGCTCAACAAAGACATAAAGAACGGCGACATTTCCGATCTAAAAGGCCTGGGTAAAAAATTCTCCATCGGTAAACGCGGTAGCGGAACTGAAGGTTCCGGGCGCACCCTGCTCAAAATCATGGGCGTGGATGTAGAAAAAGACCTCGTCCTCGAATTCCTCGGCTACACTCCCTCAGCACAGGCTATGATGGACGGTCGCATTGCCGGATCCAACATCCCCGCTGGTCCTCCTGCTGCTGCTATTACCCAACTTTATGCCCAGCTCGGCTCTGATGACGTTACCGTGCTTGAATTCACTGATGCACAACTGGCTGAAATTCAGAAAGCATACCCCATCTGGAACCGTTATGTGATCCCCGCCAACACCTATCCTTCACAGAAAAAAGAAATCAGAACCATCGCCCAACCCAACTTTCTGGCCTGCCGCGCTGACCTGCCAGACGAAGTGGTCTACAAAATAACCAAGACCATCTATGAAAACCTGCCCTTCCTGAATAACATCCACAAAGCAACCAAAGCCATGTCTCTTGAAAGGGCCACCGCAGGCTTGCCTGCCCCCCTGCATCCCGGAGCTGAAAAATTCTACCGCGAAGTCGGTGTGATTAAGTAAATGAATGGGTGTGGTGGATAAATCCACCGCACCCGCACCCTTTTCCAAGGATGTTTTATGACTGACACTACTTCCCCTAAGGCGGCAGTCAAGAAAGATTCTGGCGGTGAAACCCTCGCTATCAAACGTGTTATCGAAGGCAACACTGCCAAATTACTCTATGCCACAGGCATCATCTGTTCCCTGTTTCATCTCTGGGTGAATACTATCGGCATCTTGCCGGAAATCCAGCGCAATGCAGTTCACTACTCATTCATGCTCTTCATCGGGTTTCTGCAATACCCCCTGCTCAAACGGCACGCCCGTGCAACTCTGCCTATTGATTACTTTTTAGCAATTTTATCGTTTGCAACAGGCTTATATCTTGTCTTTTTCGAAGATGCCCTGCACATGCGCAATGAAGTGCCGATCATGGCGGACCTCATTGCCGCAGGACTGGCGATTGTACTTCTGATGGAGATAACCCGCAGAACCACAGGACTGCTTATCCCTTGTCTGGCGGCAATATTTCTATTTTACGGATTAGGTGGCGGACAATATCTGGACGGACTCTGGCACTTTCCGGGCGTGACCATCCAGCGCATGCTTTACCGCATGTACTTTGCGCCGGATGGTATATTCGGAACCATCGCTACAATTTCAAGTACTTTCGTATTTTTATTCGTACTTTTTGCATCATTCCTGATCAAATCCGGGGCCGGGGAATTCATCATCAAACTTGCAATGGCATCCATGGGACGCACTATCGGTGGTCCGGCAAAAATGGCTGTTTTTGCCTCCGGTTTCATGGGTTCGGTTTCGGGTAGCGCAGTTGCGAATACCGTTGGTACCGGTTCCATCACTATCCCCATGATGAAAAAGACCGGGTTCCCCAGCAAATTCGCCGGAGGCGTTGAGGCGGCAGCCTCTACAGGCGGACAGCTCATGCCGCCGATCATGGGAGCCGGTGCCTTTATCATGAGCCAGTGGACGCAGATTCCCTACCTGACCATCGTCGGCGTAGCCTTCATCCCGGCAATTATGTATTTTGTCAGCGTTGCCTTCTTCGTACATTTACGGGCAAAGAAACTTGGCATTAAACCCATTCCTAAAGAAGATATCCCGCAAATGGGCGAGGTACTGAAAGAGGGCTGGAACTTTTTTATTCCCATCGGCGCACTCATGGGACTGCTCATGTATGGATTCACTCCGACATTTGCAGCCTGCGGCGGTATCGGGGCCATCGTGGTTTCCAGCTGGCTCAACCCCAAGACCCGCATGTCCGGTAAAGATATTCTGGATGCCCTGGCAGCCGGAGGCCGGAACATGGTCACTACCGGGGTCATCCTGCTCTGCTCCGGTATTGTGGTCGGTGTGGTGCTGATGGTCGGCATGGGTATCAAATTCTCCATGCTAATCACCATGATTGCCGGGAACAGCCTGATGCTGACCATCGTCATGGTTGCGGTTGCATCACTTGCACTGGGCATGGGATTGCCTGTAACCGCCTCCTACATCGTTCTGGCGGTACTTGCAGCTCCAGCCATGCAAATGCTCGGCACAAGCCTCATCGCGGCCCATATGCTCATTTTCTGGTACTCACAGGATGCTAACGTCACCCCTCCTGTCTGCCTTGCTGCCTACAGTGCTTCGGGCATATCCGGTTCCAAGCCGCTGGAAACAGGTGTTGAATCCTGGAAGATCGCCAAGGGGCTGTACATTATCCCCATCCTCTTCTGCTATACCCCTATTCTGTTTGAAGGCCCACTCTGGCAGGTTGTCGAAACCATGATTACAGCAACAGCCGGGCTGTTCTGCTTTGCGGTATTCTTTGAAGGTTTCAACACCTACGCATTAAATATTGTACAACGACTGCTTTACGCTGCCACCGCAGTATTATTACTCTGGCCGGACATGAAACTCCATGCCGCCGGAACTGTCTTATTGGTAGTGATGGTGCTGCGAGAAAGGTCCATCTTCCGAAAACAGGCTTTTGAAATGGTTTAGTCTTCGACAGATGGTTTTGACAGTGGAATAAATTTATGAACC
>DDLU01000095.1 GCA_002340305.1 Desulfovibrio sp. UBA2564 | reverse complement strand
AAAGTTTCTCTGGCCGCCGGAGGCATTTTTATTTTTCCAACACCACCACGGCTGCAGCTGTGTCACGTCCATGCGTTATGGAAACATGCACACTATCTACACCCATGGCTTTACTGCGCTTTAAGGCTTCGCCGAGAAAATTAAGCTGCGGTGCACCGGATTCCATGCGCGTAATTTCAATTGTGTGAAGCGTGATTCCTTCGGCGAAGCCGGTCCCCAGTGCTTTTACAGCTGCTTCCTTGGCGGCAAAGCGGGCAGCAACGTAGGGTACAGGATTCTTTGCCGGAATCAATTCCAGTTCTGCGGGAGTGAGAATCTTTTTCGTAAAGCGTTCACCGTATTTGTCCAGCGAACGCTTGATACGGTCAAGTTCAGTTATATCTATTCCAAGTCCGATGATCATGAATTAATCAGTGAAGTTTCTAATGATTTCAACCATATCACGCACTGCGCGATCAATGCCAACGTAGATAGAGCGAGACATGATGGAATGGCCGATGGAGTATTCACAAATACCGGGAACATCGGCGAAATCGAGTATGTTTACATAGTTTAAGCCGTGCCCGAGATTTACTTTAAGTCCGAGATCCTGAGACATTTTAATACCATCAATGATGCGGGCAAGTTCTGCTTTTTGCTCGGAACGGGTAGGGGCATCGGCGAAATGTCCGGTATGGATTTCGACGTACTCTGCACCGATAGCTTTTGCAGCTTTGATCTGGTTGGCATCAGCATCGATGAATAGGCTGGAGCCAATACCTTTTTCATGCAGCGGGGCAAGATATTCGGTGAGGCGTTTTTCCTGTCCGATGCAGTTCAGGCCGCCTTCGGTGGTCAGTTCTTCGCGTTTTTCAGGAACAAGGCAAACTGTTGCGGGATCCACGCGCAGGGCAATCTGTTGCATTTCTTCGGTTGCAGCCATTTCGAAATGAAATTCGGTCTGGATGGTTTTGCTGATGAGGTCGATATCACGGTCCTGTACGTGTCTGCGGTCTTCGCGCAGGTGCATGATGATGCCTACAGCACCGGCGAGCTCGCACATGGCTGCTGCGGTGACAGGATCAGGTTCAACTCCGAGGCGTGCCTGTCTGATGGTGGCTACATGGTCAACATTGACGCATAAGAAGGGCATGATTATATCCTCCGGTAAAATATTTCTAATTGTGATTTTTTAACTTAAAAAATGAAGCCGGAAGCGGTATCCGCTGTGCTAACAGCACAGTATAGTTAAAGGACTTTGAAGGCAACTGTCATATCTTTGTAAACGTTGATAGTTGACATTAAAAACATAAAGGCGTTATCCGCTCTAAGATCAATCGAATGTCAGCCCGGCAATCATAGATTATGCCAGCTAATTATAGAAATTGAAACGCTATAAATAAACGAGAGAACAGCTAATGAACATTTGTATTGTAGGAACCGGCTATGTGGGTCTGGTCAGCGCAGCATGTTTTGCTGAGATGGGTAACCACGTATGGTGCGTGGATGTAAATCCTGACGTAGTTGAGACCCTTAAGCAGGGTAAAGTACATATTTTCGAACCCGGTCTGGATGTCCTTGTTAAGCGTAACTACGATGACGAAAGACTTTTCTTTACCACCGATCTGAAAGCAGGCCTTGATAAGGCTCAGATGGTTTTTATTTGCGTGGGAACTCCCTGCGGCCCTGACGGTAGTTGTGATCTTAGCTATGTTGAGACTGTTGCCCGTCAAGTCGGCCGGAATATGACTGAGCCTAAAATCGTGGTTGATAAATCCACTGTACCTGTCGGTACTGCGGATAAAGTCCGGGCTACTATTCAGGAAGAACTTGATAAACGCGGTCTGGATATTGATTTTGACGTAGCTTCCAACCCTGAATTCCTTAAAGAAGGGGACGCTGTCAGCGACTTCATGAAACCTGATAGAGTGGTTGTAGGTACTGAAAACGAAGAAACCCGCAAGCAGTTTGAAACTCTATACGCTCCCTATGCCCGCAGCCGTGAAAAGTTGATTTTCATGGGCACCAGAAGTGCGGAGATGACCAAGTATGCAGCCAACTGCATGCTGGCAACAAAAATTTCCTTCATTAATGAGATGGCCGGAATTTGTGAGAAGGTCGGTGCTAATGTACGCGAAGTTCGTCTTGGTATCGGTTCTGACCACCGCATCGGCTACTACTTCATCTACCCCGGTGTAGGTTACGGCGGATCATGCTTTCCTAAGGATGTTAAAGCCCTGATCAACACTGCTAAAGAAGTAGGTGCACAACCTGAGCTTATCGAAGCTGTTGACTCAGTTAACAATCGTCAGAAAAAAATGCTCTCCAACAAGATTCTGGACTACTTTGAACCGCAGGGCGGTGTTAAGGGTAAGACTCTTGCATTATGGGGGCTTGCTTTTAAAGCTAATACTGATGACATGCGTGAATCATCAGCTCTTTCCATTATCTCTGAACTCACTGCTGCCGGTATGAAAATCAGGGCATTTGACCCGGTTGCATATGGGAAAGCGGCAGAAATTTTGAGTGATAATGATCTGGTGGAGATTATCCACAACCAGTATGAAGTGCTTGAAGGTGCGGATGCGCTTGCAGTAGTTACTGACTGGAACCAGTTCAGGAACCCAGACTTCGACAGAATTAAAGACTATCTTCAAGTCCCGCTGGTTTTCGACGGTAGAAATCTTTATGACCCGGCATATCTCGGAAGAAACGGTTTCGCTTACTTCAGCGTAGGCCGCCGTCCAATTGGAATAGAAGATTAATATCCAAGGATATAGCAAATAAGAAGGCCCGCCATTGGCGGGCCTTACCTTTTTATGAATCCAGAGTCTTCATCGATGACCTAAGCTGCAATTCTTGCAGAATCAGTCTTTCATACTCCGGGCTATATTGAACATTTTCCTGGTTGTTATCCTGTTCGAGCATTTTAGCCAGAAACTGTGTTTCTTCCCAGAAGTCGAGCAGTTCTTCATTTGCTAAAGATTTGATTTGGTCTTCCAAAGTAATATTTTCTGTCGGGGAAAACTGAGCCATGCGAGTTCATACCCTCCTGAGCTTCGCTTTTTGCTATCAGAAAACACTGATAGTCATTAATAAGCGGCTAGTCAATTTCTGTCCTGAAAAAAATATGCTATTGTGTTATAAATTAAGGATTAGCTTGCAAATATTTCAGATGAATAATAATATAGTATTAATTTGGAACATTTGAACTTTTACAAATTAAAATTTGATCAAAGCCTTTGGTCATCCACTGTAAAAATATAACAGGGGGACAAATATGGAAGAAGGTGAGAAAATTACGCTTGATGCGGAATTGATCCAGCTCGTTACCTTCAGTATCGGTGAAGAAGAATTCGGTGTTGATATTCTCAAAGTCCAAGAGATTATCAGAACCATGGAGATTACCAAGGTTCCCAGAGCACCGCAGTTCGTTGAGGGTGTTATCAACCTTCGTGGTAAGGTTATCCCAATCATTGATCTTAGGAGCAAGTTCGGTTTGCAGTTTCGTGAGCACGATCAGCATACCAGAATTATCGTTATTGAAATTAATGACATGATTGTAGGATTCGTTGTGGACTCCGTTTCCGAAGTTCTACGAATTCCCGCATCCACTGTTGAACCGCCGCCGCCAGTTGTCTCCGGTCTTGAATCCGAATACATCAGCGGAGTAGGTAAGCTTGAAGACAGACTGCTTATCCTGCTCGACCTGAACAGACTTCTTTCCAACGAAGAACAGGAACAGCTTGCACAGGTCTAAGT
The DNA here is from genome assembly GCA_002340305.1 of Desulfovibrio sp. UBA2564. GTDB lineage: Bacteria > Desulfobacterota > Desulfovibrionia > Desulfovibrionales > Desulfovibrionaceae > Maridesulfovibrio. The sequence goes on along the minus strand of DDLU01000095.1, from coordinate 2,634 downwards.
GCTGTTAAAAATGCTGCTTGTGTTCCTTTATCATTAATTATTGTTTTTGAACTGGACAGCAGCACCATTTGTCTGCAAAAAAAAGTCGTCCTCTGCTTGAGCAGGGGGCGACTTTAATTTTGATAAATTTCTGGAGTTAGTTTGTCGTTACCAGCCCAGCTCTCCGCTTTCGCCTCTGGAAGCGGTGATAACTTACGTGTTTTTAAAAGCGGTCACGGAACCCAAGCCTTTACAGCCCACAATCTTCATTCCCGTGGGGAGTCAGTGGTTCTTGTTGCGCCCGGTGCCCGTGAATATTCAGAACTTAAAGCCTTGCTGACTCTTTTCAGTCGCAATGAACTTGAACATAAAGGCAAGGTCGTTCCTTCATGGGAAAGGGGTTGGGTTTTCCTTCCGCCATACCTGAACAAAAATCCTGCTGCATCCGATTGGGCTGAACGCTGGGCCGCATTGCACGCGCTTACCCGTGGTGGAAAGCAGTCCGTACTCATGACCGCAGACAACCTGCTGCCCAAATGGCCGTCACCGGAAGTTCTCGAAAATAATTACATCGTACTTGTCAAGGGCGAGGAAATGGACCCGGAACTGCTTATGGAGCAAGCGGTGACATGGGGCTATACAAGGACCAAACTTGTTTCCGGCTATGGCGAGATGTCCATGCGCGGGGACATTCTTGATATTTATGCTCCCGGATATGACTTCCCGGTGCGTCTTGAATTTTTCGGGGATATCCTTGAAGAAATCCGCGTTTTTGATCCTTCTTCACAGCGTTCAAAAGCTGATCTTGATGAAGTGACCCTGCTCCCGGTCGCCCCGGCAATGTTGACCGGAAATTATGTTGATGAAGCGGAAGGACTCTGGGCCCAGTTGAAAAAGACTGGTGAGATTTCTTCTGAAGGCTACACTCGGTTGCTTGAAAAAGCCGGAAATGCAGATGGAATGATCTGGCCCGGTCTTTTCTATCCTGAGGCTGTTGATCTAAAATCTTTTTTTCTGCAAAAATCCGTTTACGTCCTTTCTTCCGCTTCAAATCTGCGTTCCAAGTTGCAGGATCAGGAGCATGGCTGGAAGACCTTTCTGCTTGATAAATCTGCTCATAACGGCTGCAAATGGCCGATGCATGTGATTTGCTGGAATGAGGAAAAGGCGCGTGGTACTTGGCGGGATGAACGGCAGATTGTTTTTGAAGATCTCATAATTGGCAGAGAGAAGGATGGAGTAGACCTTTCCGAACGGTCAATTTCCGCATTTACTGATATTTTCTGGAAGCCGGAGCAGGTCAAGCGTCCTTGGGCTGCACTTGTCGCCGCACTCAAAGAATGGAAAACTGAACGTTTTCAAACCGTTCTCAGTTTTCGCACCGAACGTTCCCGCAAAAAATTCCTCTCGCTCATTGAGCCTGAGCAACTGACTATTGCCACTGAATATTCGCCTCTTAACAAAGGAATATACGCACTTGTTTCCCCGTTAAAGCAGGGCATGGAGCTGGAGTGGAACCAGACTGTTATTCTTGGTGAAGATGTGATCCAGCCCCAAGCAGCAAAGGACACCCGCAGTCGCGACAAAGCCTTTGAGGGCATGACCAGCTACGAGGACTTACTTCTCGATGATTTGCTGGTGCATCGTGATTACGGCCTTTCTCGCTTCGGCGGGCTGCATCACATGAATGTCGGCGATGTTGCCAACGATTATCTGCTACTCTTTTTTGATTCCGAGGACAAACTATACGTCCCTGTTGACCGCTTGAATCTTGTCCAGAAGTATAAAGGTCCTGAGGGATCATGTCCTATTCTGGATAAGCTGGGCGGTGCACGCTGGGCTAAAACCCGCGAGAAAGCCCGTAAGGCCATTGAAAAAATAGCCGGGGAACTTGTGGAAATGTACGCTTACCGCAAGATCGCCAAAGGCTATGCATATGGCCCGCTCGATGAGATGTACTGGGAATTTGAATCTACTTTTGGATTCGAAGAAACACCGGATCAGGAAAAAGCGATTCAGGATGTCTTCCGCGATATGGAAAGCCCCGAACCCATGGACCGTCTGGTCTGCGGTGATGTCGGCTTCGGTAAAACCGAGGTTGCACTACGTGCGGCATTCAGGGCTGTGCTGGACGGCAAACAGGTTATTTTGCTTTGTCCCACAACAGTTTTGGCGGAACAGCATTACCAGACCTTTGTTCAGCGTATGGAAGGTTTTCCGGTTACTGTGGGGCTGCTCAGCCGTTTTGTTCCCAAGTCGCGTCAAAAACGTGTGCTGGAGCAAATGTCAGGTGGTGAACTTGATATTCTAATCGGTACGCATCGCGTACTTTCTAAGGATGTGGAAGCTCCTAATCTTGGCCTGCTTATTCTTGATGAAGAGCAGCGGTTCGGTGTGCGTCATAAGGAACGGGTCAAGGAAATGCGCAAAAACATCGATGCCCTGACCCTGACCGCAACGCCGATTCCCCGAACTTTACAGCTGTCACTTTCCGGTGTTCGCAGCCTGAGCACTATTGAAACACCTCCTGTAGACCGCAAACCTGTTGAGACCGCACTGATTGAACGCGAAGAGGCTATGCTCGCTTCTGTTGTAGCCCGTGAACTTGAACGTGGTGGACAGGTTTTCTGGGTTCATAACCGTGTTCAGGGTCTT
>DDLU01000020.1 GCA_002340305.1 Desulfovibrio sp. UBA2564 | reverse complement strand
GATTTATTGCTGCGCTCGCTCATGCCGGGGCTGCCTTTACAGTAATTTCGGTTTTGCTGCCTTGCATTATGATTTGGAAAATGCGTGCTGCTGGGCTGAATCAGAAGTTCAGAGCTTTTGGTGGGCGTCCGGCAATTGTCGCCAGCTTCATCTGTGGAGTGGCGATTATCTTAGCCAACTACGTTCATGCATAAATTGATACGGCCCGCATATTGCGGGCCTTTTTATTAGTAGCGGAAAAGCCAAGGCAGGATGAGAACCGTGAATCCGAACCAATATACATATACAGGTAGGTAGCGGGCAATTCCCCTTTCTACATCATCTAATGTTCCGTTCTGGAATTGATAGCGCATGTAATGCATCCCCATCATAGCCAGGTTGCCGAAAACCGTCAGGTTTGAGCCCAGCACATAGAAACGGTTAGCGGTGATACCATATTCAAAGATACGCCAGCCGATGGCCCATATCCCGATAATATCGATAATGACGGCTGCTATTACCATAGCGGTGATAATAGCGGTGGAAATTTTACTCGGTGCATAGTTTTCCCTCCAGATCGAACTTGGTGTAGCTATGGATAAAACGCCAACAAGTAACAGGTTAAAGGTCAGCAGGGTGTCACGATCCCTGAAAAGCTCCTCGATATTTAAGGCTAGTGCTCCCATGTAACCAAGGGTCAGTAGCAGTAACAGCGGTGAGAAAATTCGGGCCGTGAGCGGCACCAATTTCCGTGCTGCGGAATAAGTGTCAGTGGCCCATGCTGCCACAAGTGGAATGGAAGCAGCTCCGTATACGGCTAGATCTTCAATTATCCAGCTGCTGTTAATGTTTAGTATTTCCAAAAGCCCGTAGGCGAGGAGGAGCAGGATGCCGCCACCAAGAAAGAAAAGTCCCGCATGAGTTGTGAATTCACCGCTAAAGCGCAGAAAATCCATTCTTTTTTCTGTAGAATGCCAATTGTTACCCATGCGGGCTAGTCCGTATAGAGCCCACGCTAATAAAAAAAGGTTTATACAGGCCAGATCATAACTGTTTTCCCATTTTTCAGGGATTAATATCACGGCCGAACCAAGAATTAGACAGGCTCCAATACCCATTCCTGTAATTTTTTGATTCCAGCCACGCAGGTGCATAGTGAATAGGAACATGGCTGTTAACGGAACCAGAGATATCATCCAAGCAAATTGGTCAAAATTATCCGCATTGGTCCAATCCGGTATCTTTAAAATTGTCCCGGCAAGAAAGCAGAGTAGAAGCATAACCAAGATGTCTTTTGCGGAAAGAGCCCTTGTTCTAACCTGATCGAATTCCAGTCGTGCCCGCCATGCACGGAAAAGCATGGAATCTTCATTTCCGGCAAACGCTTTTTTATACTGTTGCTTGAACTTTGCAGGATTGTTTCTATAAATTTGTTCAAGATTTTCAGGCTTGTTGATGGATTCACGTATGTTGGCTTTTGTGATCATTGTTTTCTTCCCTGATGAATACAGCTAGTTTTGGATGTTTAGTTATATGAAAATATTCTGAAGTGAGAGTTTTCGTCAATGTTTGGAGAAAATATGCAGATTAATTTTTCTGGATAATAATTTAATATTATATTTTGCGTATGAGTAGTTTTTAATGTTACAAAGTTTTTTTGCATTTAAAAATGTATGTAGTAGTTCATGTAGTTGGTGCTGTTTTGTAATAAATTTACTAAATATGTCAAAATAGATATAATAAAAAGTTATGTGCTTTAAGGGATATAATTTAAATTCTTTGACAAGAATTTACTCAGGTATATAATTGATCCACTTATTAACGAAATGGATTTATTTAAGAACGAAGGTTGGTTTTACTAATTTTTCAAAATTTATAGGTGGTTGTTATGCCAAGAATCCTCAGAATTAATACTCGCACCAAAGAATTTAAATTTGAAGAACTCGGTGATTACGCTGGTCTCGGCGGACGCGCCCTGACTTCCAGAGTCGTAAACACAGAAGTCCCCGGTGATTGTCATCCTCTTTCCGCAGAAAACAAGCTCGTTTGGGCCGCCGGGATCCTTGCCGGTTCCGGTGCTGCTAACTCCGGTCGTCTCTCCTGTGGTGCCAAGTCTCCCCTGACTGGTGGTATCAAGGAAAGTAACTCCGGTGGTCAGTTCGCACAGGTTCTGCCCCGTCTTGATCTTCTGGCTATTGTTTTCGAAGACAAACCTGAAATGGATGCTCCTTTTTCCATTGTGGAAATTTACGCAGACCGCGTAGAGTTCAAGGATGCAACCCCCATCGTAGGTATGGACAACTACCCCGCACACGAAGAACTCAAAAAGCTCTACGGCGACAAGGCTGTTACCGCACTGGCTGGTCCTGCCGGTGAACAGTGTCTTGCTGCCTCCACAATCCAGTTCTCCGATCCTCATCTGAATCCTGCACGTTCCGCAGGTCGTGGCGGTATGGGCGCGGTCATGGGTTCCAAAAAGGTTAAGGCAGTTGTCCTTGATCCTGAAGCTAAAGGCCGCATCAAGCCCGTTAACGAAGACGCATTCAAGGTTGCCCGTAAGCGTTGGCTCGAAATCCTCATGGGGCATCCCGTAACCAGCGAAGGTCTGCCAGCATTCGGTACTGCTATTCTCGTTAACATCATTAACGAAGCCGGGGCACTGCCCACCAAGAACTTCCGTTATGGTCGCTTTGACGATGTAGCAGAAATCTCCGGTGAAAAGATTGCTGAAGTTATTGAATCCCGTGGTGGTAAAACTAAAGAAGGTTGCCACACCGGTTGTGTTATCCAGTGCTCTCAGCGCTACAATGACAAAGACGGTAACTACCTCACCTCCGGTTTTGAATACGAAACAGTTTGGGGCTTCGGCGCAAACTGCCTGATCAGCGATATCGATGATATTGCTACCATGGACCGTATTTGTGACGAAAAAGGTATCGACACCATTGAAATGGGGTGTGCCATGGCTGTTGCAATGGACGGCGGTATTCTCGAATGGGGTGACAGTAAAGCCGGTATTGATCTGCTCAAGAAAATCGGTTCTTCCGATGCAATGGGCCGTATCATCGGTAATGGTGCCGACTTTGCAGGTCAGGCATTCGGTGTAGACCGTATACCTACTGTTAAAGGTCAGGGCCTGCCAGCGTACGATCCCCGCTCCGTAAAGGGTGTCGGCGTTACTTACGCAACCACTCCCATGGGCGGTGACCACACTGCCGGTTACGCAGTAGCTACCAATATCCTTAAGGTTGGTGGTGATGTTGATCCTCTTTCCAAAGAAGGTCAGATCGAACTTTCCAAGAATCTCCAGATTGCTACCGCAACCATCGATGGCCTTGGTCTCTGCCTGTTCGTAGCATTTGCAGTTCTGGATACCGAAGACGCAGTGCAGTGCATGTGTGACCTCGTTGCCGCAACACACGGTATCGAATTCACCGCTGATGACTTCATCGCACTCGGCGTGAACACCCTTAAGGATGAACTTGACTTTAACCGCAAGGCAGGCTTCACCAAGAGTGACGACCAGCTGCCTCGTTTCTTCAGCGAAGAAAAGCTTGAGCCTCACGACACCGTATGGGAATACACTGTCGAAGAACTTCAGGCCGCTAAAGTCTAAAGTTGCTTAAATAAAAAATGAGTTAAGCCCGGTTGAGAATTTCTCAGCCGGGCTTAATTTTTATCTGTTCTTGGTGACATGTACTGATACAGGGGGGTACCTGACCCGTCACACTTCCGATCACGTCCGGGGCGGAGTTCTTCTTTCCTTCCCAAGCCGTGTTTGGAAATGATTACCAAATCCGCATTTTCTTTTTCTACATGCTCAATGATGTTCTTTACCGGATCACCTAAGGGCAGTCTGAGCTCAATTAGCGGACAGCTGCGTGATTCTTCTTCACAGAGTTTGTTAAGAGCCTTACGGCCCTTTTTTTTGTGTAGTTGATAGAGTGGTGATTTTACATCATCATGTAATATTTACGCAGCATTTCCAGCGGATAGGGAGAATCCCAATGGTTGGTGAATTGGGCTGCGGCGTAATAAACCAGCAGGATTATCAGTGATCCTGCGGCAATTACGTACCATGGCAGTTTTACACGGCTTAAGCGGTCGGTGACGTTTAAGCATCCATCCACCGGACAAACGTTAATACACTGGGTGCAGCCTACACATTCAGCGGAGTTGACGGTCTCTTTGATATCGACCTCAATTCCTCCGGGACAGGCTCTGTTGCATTTGCCGCAGCTTACGCATTTGTCCTTGTCGCGTTTAATGGCAACAGGAGAAAGCTTGGACAGAATACCCAGCAAAGCTCCATAGGGGCATAGAAAGCGGCACCAGAAGTAAGGAATGATGATTCCCAGTACGAGTATCGTCCCGACGATTAAAGCCGGGGTTATGCTCATATCAGTGAAAAAATGAAGCATGCGCGCTTCGGCTGTGAAATTGTACGGGGAGTGGATGAAGGCATTCACCTCATCCGCACCCATCTTGAAGAAAACCATGTTCGTAAAGAAGGCCAGCAGAATGTACTTGGGAATAAGCATGGCAAGTTCGACCTTACCTCTTACTCTAATGGTTTTACCTATTTTGCGTCCGATTTTATGAAGTAGGTTGTGGATGAATCCAACTGGACAGAGATAGCCGCAGAATCCTTTGCGGACGATCAGGCTCATGACCATGACTGCGATGAAGATAGTCAGTCCCGCAGGGTGAACTTCATCGAAGATGCCTTGAGTGAAAAGCTGTTTTAGTGAAAGCAGGGCGCTGATGGGCAGGAATCCTTCCACCGCACCGGGCTTGGTCACGGCAATATCAGACTTGCCGATTATCCATTGGTAGAAAAGATAAAAGCGGTATCCCACCCAGATACAGAACAATGTCATGGCGCACTGAATGGAATCCCGCAGCAGTTCAGGGGATATTTTTCTCATTTTTCCTTTGGCAGGAAGATTATTCTTCCTGATGGTCTTTCAAGTCGTTGTAAACGTAGTCCCTGAGAGCCTGAACCCACGGGCGCGGGGTGACCCCGGTCACCTCGGTAAACTTGGAGGTGTCGAGGACTGAGTAGGGCGGTCTGGTGGCCTTGGTGGGGTAGGCGGATGTGGGGACAGGGTCAACCCGACAGTTGATGGCGCAGCTGTTGATGGCTTCGGTTGCCAGTTCGCACCAGCTCGCTTTGCCGGAGTTGACTACATTAAAAATTCCTTTGGCTTCATTCTTGAGCAGTTCAATGGAGTATTCGGCAAGATCAGGTGTGTATGTCGGAGATCCGACCTGATCGTGGACTATGGTCAGGTTTTCACGTTCTTTGGCTAAACCCAGAATTTTATGCACAAAGTTGGTCTTGTTCGGGCCGAACAACCAAGCTGTGCGGATGATCAAGATGTCTTCATAATCAAGCTCGCAGAGACGCTCTTCCCCTGCAAGTTTGGTCTCACCGTACACAGATTGAGGGTTGGTCTGGTCCTTTTCCGTGTATGGAGAATCCTTTTTGCCATCGAAGACGAAGTCAGTGCTGTAGTGGATCAGCTTGATATTCAGTTGTTTGCAGAGCCTGCCCAGAGTTGCCGGTAGTGTGGTATTCAGCAGGTGGGCATTGTTTTCCTCGTCTTCTGCCAGATCAACCATGGTGTAGGCCACGGTATTGAAGATGAAATCCGGTTCTTCCCTTTCCAGCATTGCGGTGAGAGATTCGTCATTGAGAGGGTCAAAGTCCGAGCGGGACAGGGGAATTGTAATTATTTCCTGAACCTTCAATTTCTCAGTAAGGCTTTGTCCGAGCAGTCCGGTGCGTCCGCCGAGGATAACGGCTTTTTTTCCTGCTAAATCAATCATTTCCGTTCTCCGTACCATTGGTCCATGAATTCGCGGTAAGCTCCGCTGCGAACATCTTCAAGCCATTGAGAGTTGTTCTGGTACCATTCAATGGTTTTGCGGATTCCTTTGTCAAAGGTAACAGCCGGGGCGAAGCCAAGTTCTTTTTCTGCGAGCGAATAGTCCATAGCATACCTCATGTCGTGTCCGGGTCTGTCTTTAACATAAGTTATGAGAGACTCGTCTTTTCCAAGGATTGCTAAAAGTTCCTTAACCAACTCAAGGTTGTTTTTTTCGGCTGCGCCGCCAAAGTTATAGGCTTTACCCGGTTTCCCTTTAAGCAGGGTCAATTCTACGCCTGTGCAGTGGTCGTCTACGTAAATCCAATCTCTGACGTTAGAGCCGTTACCATAAATGGGCAGGCTTTCACCCGCGTTTGCTTTAATGAACATAAGCGGAATGAGTTTTTCCGGGAACTGGTAGGGGCCGTAGTTGTTGGAGCAACGGGTGATGGAAACGGGAAATTTGTAGGTTTCGAAGTAGGCCCTGGCCATGAGGTCCGCCCCGGCTTTGGAGGCAGAGTAGGGGCTGTTCGGTTCAAGGGGATTCTCTTCGCTGAAAGCGGGATCGTTGGGGCCGAGAGTTCCGTATACTTCATCAGTTGAAACGTGGACGAACTTTTCGATTCCGGCACTGCGCGAGCATGCCATCATGTTCTGTGCACCAAGGGTGTTGGTGGTCAGAAATGGTGCGGGATCGTTAATGGAGCGGTCCACATGGGACTCTGCCGCGAAGTTGACCACAGCATCAATTTTGTAATCGTGCAGCACGGAAGTTACGAATTCTTTATCGCAGATATCGCCGTGGATAAATGTGTAGCCGGAGTTTTCATCCTGCTCCAGATCAAGCAGGTTTTTGCGGTTCCCGGCGTAGGTCAGCTTATCGAGGTTGAACAGTTTCCAGTCCGGGTGCCTTACCTTCATCAGGTTGATAAAGTTTGTTCCGATAAAACCGCATCCGCCGGTAATAAGAAGTCGCATAGAGTCTCCGCTGAAAATTTTAAATACAAAGGCGAACATAACTGTTGCCGCAGTGTTATGCAAGAAAGTGCAGTGGGAAAATTATGTGCACAAATGGATGTGCAACAGTAAAGTTATTTGAATGAAACCTCTATCTTAAGGCAGGATAAGGCCTGATAGAGAATAATTCCTGCTGAGGTGGACAGGTTCAGGCTGCGGACATTATCCGTGGTTGGAATATTGACCGCATGCTCGAACTCATCAAACATCCATTCCGGTAAACCGCGTGTCTCGGGGCCGAATACAAGATGATCTCCGGGCTGGAATTGAAATTTGAAAAGATGGGTCCCGCGCTTGGCACTGGTGGTAACCAATCGTTGCGGTTTTACGTTTTTTTTGTACTCCTGCCAGTTTTCCCATACCGATAGCTTTACCTTGGGCCAGTAATCAAGTCCTGCGCGTTTGAGGTGTTTATCGGAAATGGAAAATCCCAGCGGCTTAATCAGGTGCAGCTGAGTGTCGGTTCCGGCACAAAGTCTAGCAATATTTCCGGTATTCGGCGGGATTTCCGGTTCGAAGAGGACGATACTGAAAGGATTAGTGAATTTTTCCTGTGTCATGGCTGGAATCGATAACAGGAGAAGATGCTTAGGGCAATCCCTGAGTAGGGTTAAAAATCGGGCATAAAAAAATGTCCGGATCAATCGCGGGAGGGAGGCAGAATCGCTTTTGTATATTTTTTTCTAAGCTGTTCGTTTCTGCCGGTTCCTGCACTCGCCTACCAGTCCAGAACATTTTTTTAAAGATGGGTGAAGAATGACTCTTATTTTTAAAAAATTTTATTGTGTTTGTTTAGTCTGTTCTTTTTGTCCCTCTTGAATATGTATAAGCATAATACGTGCCGTTTTTTTAAAAAGGCAATAAACATCTTAAATGGCTGGGTATTTTTTTACGACGCTTGGATATTGAATTTTGGTAGGGGCAGGTTGTCAGAAAGTGGACGGAAAAATGGCAGCTTTGCTGGCGGTATTGTCAAGGCTTGTATACAAATTTGTAGGCAAGAAAAAGGGACCACTGGGGTCCCTCCTAAAAAACTACACGCAAGATTTACCTAACAAAGCGGCGAAGCGCATCAACTACTTAAACAGCAGCAATACATTTAATCTCAACCAGTGCGTCTTTGGGGAGTCTGCTTGACTCTGTGGCAGCACGGGCAGGTTTATGGTTGGCGAAGAACTCGGAATAAACTTCATTTACTTTTGCAAAATCATCCATGTCGGCCAGGAACACATCGACACTGATGACTTTGGTTAAGGCACTTCCACAGGCTTCGAGGATGGACTTGAGGTTTTCAAGGGCCTGTCTTGTTTGCTCTTGCACGTCATCAGAAATAAATTCACCAGTAGCGGGGACAAGGCCGATCTGACCACTGACGAAGGCCTGAGAGTTGTAAATAGTGGCCTGAGAGTAAGGTCCGATAGCAGCGGGAGCATTTTCGGTATTCACTGTAGTAACGATCATATTCATTCCTTTTATTTTTAAGATTGTTTGGGGAGTCCCCATAAATATTTGTCAGCAAAACTGTCCGGGATGAACTTACTTGCCTGTACCAGCGCGGCAACAAGCAGGCAGGACATTATCAGTCGTCCCCAGAGCAAGCCGGAGATATGTCCACCGATCATCATCAGCAGCAAGGTATCTTCAATCAGGCTGTGGCAAAGACTCATCAAGGTCAGGGAATAAAAAACATCTTTTTTATTGATACGCCCGGATTTTGTTTCGTGGATGATCATTCCTCCGCCGTAAGAAAGTCCCATGGTCAGGCCGACGACGGTCAATGCAGAAGCCTTGGAGCCGATACCCATCATGGTCAGAAAAGGTCGGAGTAGGAAATCCATAGCCGCAAGTACTCTGATTTTGGTCAGGATCTTCATGATCACAAGCAGGCAGAAAATAATGCCGAAAATGCTGATCAGCGTATGGACCTGTCCCAAGGCCCATTGCAGAATTGTTTCATTAGCTGCGGAATTATCCGTGGTCAGCAGAATTTTAGCAGGTGCCTGCAGCAGATCTAAGTTCTGGTAAATCCGGTTCAGGATAAAGCCCATGATAAATGCTCCGCCTAACCTGATCAGTGCCTGAAAACCGATTTTGGGCCCGGAACTTTGAACAACCCGCAACTCAACGGGCATGGAGTGGGCTACTAGTATCATTGTGCCCAGCACTGTGGCTTGCGCTGCTGTGAAAGGTTGATCCTGTGCAAGGCTCAGGAGTACAAGCATACTGCTGTAAATGTTGTTCAGCATTGCAGTGGCCCAGACTAGTCCCATTTCGCCGGGAAGCCCGACCAATTCCATTATTGGAGCAAGCGGGGTTGCGATGTAGCCCACCAGATCGAATACCTGAAGTATTTTGACAACGATGAGCACAGGAATCATGATTTTGAACAGGTCAATACTGATGCGCGCTGCATCTTTAACAGTGGCAATAACAGGTGGAAGTATTTTATTTTTAAGAGACATTCGTGAAGGGGATGGAGGATAAAAAAATAAAACCGGGCAGTCTTTTCAGGCTGCCCGGTTTTTATATCAGTTTTATTTAGGCCAGCATTTTATCTTTCAGGCCGTTAACTGCTTCTTCTTCTGTTCCGTAGAGTTCGAAAACTTTGTGCAGAGCTGCAATGTCGATGATCTTTTTTACCCGGTCACTGATGTTGAACATGGCGATGTTGCCTTTTTCTTTCATCAGTTTGTTACGCAGGGTGATCAGGGTTCCGATGCCCATGCTGTCCATGAAGTCTACGCTATCCATATTAAGCGCAATGTTGAATTGCTTTTTTTCGAAAACTGGAGCGATCTGGCGCTGGAAATCATGGCTGACGACATGGTTCAGTTCCTGAGATTCAATTTTAACTACGGTGATTTCATCTATCTGTTTAAAGCTGAGTTCCATTCTCTTTTCCTTATTCTGTGGTTCTACTACAGGATCACGGCTATAACGCTACACCGCCTTTTAATTTCAATCAAGTCTGAGGTTAACCGGGAAAACTGATTTGGAATGTAGCCCCGTTGTCATTGAAAAAATTAACTTCCCCGTTCAATTGTTGAGCAAGGGTTTCCACCAGTGTCATGCCTAAGGTTCTTGAACCGCTGATGGAGAAATCTTCAGGAAGTCCGACTCCGTTGTCAGAAATTTCCAACTGGATCAGTTTATCTTCCCTATGCATATTTACCCATAATTCGCCGCCGGAGTTGGTTGTATATGCATGGGTCAGGGCGTTTGAAACAAGTTCGTTGATGATAAGGCCGCAGGGAATTGCTGAATCAATGCCCATATGGATGTCATTTATATTATATGTCGGTTTGACTCTTCCATCTACCGAGTAAGAGCGGAGAAGGAAACTGATCAGCGTCAGCGCATATTCGTTCATATCGATGCGTGAAAGATCTTCCGAGCGGTAAAGTTTTTCATGCAGCATGGACATAGAGCGGACTCTGTGCTGACATTCGCGCAAGAGATTACTGGCTTCAACATCATCTGTATATCCGCTTTGCAGGCTGAGCAGACTGGAAATAACTTGCAGGTTGTTTTTTACACGGTGATGAATTTCTTTAAGCATTACTTCTTTTTCCGATAAAGAGGCTCTGACCATTGCTTCGGATTTTTTTCTAGCAGTAATTTCTTCGGAAAGGACTTTGTTCATCAGTTGCAGTTCTTCGGTTCTTTCGCGGATTTTGCCTTCCAGCTCTTCTTTGTAGCGTTCGTTTTCTACCAATAACCTTGCTCTTTCCCGGGTACGTAAAATTGCGTTTTCAAGGTCAGTAAGGTCTGTGATTGGTTTGGGAATATAATCCCAAGATCCTAATCTGACAGTGGCAATGACATCTTCAAACGAACCGGTACCGGAGACCACGATAACCGGAGTTTGCGGCGCTTCCTGCCCAAGCCTTTCCAAGACGGATAATCCGTCCATTTCAGGCATGCGCAGGTCAAGCAGGATTACATCCGGCTCCTGCTCTCGAAAGATTCTTAATCCTTCATGACCGTTGGGTGCTTGAAGAACTTCGTAACCACTGTCTTCCAGATAGTGTGCAATGGATAAGCGTACGCTTTCGTCATCATCGATAGTTAGAATTTTAAGGGTTTCATCCATGAACTGTGTCCGATTCTTTTTGGGTTATAATATAAACATTCATGCATGCCGGTTAGTAGTTCCTGTTCTTGTTGTTTGAACTTCCGGCTTGAGTTATACTAATGTTTGAAAGCCTTTATAACTGTGTAATTTTTGATTTTGTGATTATATATTGATAATGAACATTAGCCAAGTGGATATTTCTTTTTTGGAGGTTAATCAAGGGTGGATAGATTGAGAATTTTGCTCGTAGCTATTTCCGGGGATAATAGGGGAGTGTATATCCAGGCCTTGAAGAAATTTGATCTGGATTTTGACGTCGCCGAGTCTCTCCATGAAATTTCTCTCAAGCACAATAAAGTTAAGTATAACGGGTTCTTAATTGATGTTTCGACCTTGCTCCGTTCTTCTTCTGCTGATAAGTCAGAGGCGAATTTATTGAGTGACAATTTTCCGGTTATGCGCCTTAGCTATAAGGCAACGGAAGGAATTCGTTGTATACCGACAGGTAAATTTTCAGGACACGGTAAAACTCTTGAGGAGTTTTTCAGCCAAAGTTGTCAAAACTTTACAGCAAGGTCATTACGTGGCACCAAGAGAGCGAACAAGGTACTCAATGCTCTCTTGAACAGGGATATTAATTCTTCGTCCAGTCGTATGGAAAAGAGTGTCGCGCTTAACTTTTCTACAGAAGGTTGTTTTCTCTATTCCGTTTCAAATTGGAGAAAAGGTGAAACTCTTTGGGTGGCGTTCATGGAACTCAGTGACAAAACTCCTGTCAAATCGGAAGTCCTCTGGAGTGTACCTTGGGGAGTTAAATCGCAAATGCCCGGTATCGGATTGCGTTTTTTGTCTTTGTCAGATGAGCAGGCGGATCAAATCGATGAGTTAATTCAGTCTAAGAAGGTGTAATGTGGGTGAGTTAAAAGAAGACAAGAATTTTGAAAGGCTTCTGGAGTGTATGGCACGCGGTATTCTTGTAGGCGGATCAGTGGGAGCCATTGCGGGATGGTTTTTCATGGATATTCAGCGGGCTTTGCTGTTGGGGATGCTTGTTGGCTGTATCGCTGGACTGACCATGAAAAATGTCCGCGACAAGCGCGATCACGAAGAATAAAGTATAAATATTTCCAAATAGAAAAGGCCGTCTTGCTAAAGCAGGACGGCCTTCTTGTTTTATTCAAATGTAAATTTTTTCTACAGAATCTGACTCAGGAACGCTTTGGTTCTGTCGGATTCGGGATTGGTGAAAAAGTGCTCAGGATCACCTTTCTCAATGAGCATTCCCTGATCCATGAAGACAACTTCATCAGCTACTTCACGGGCAAAGCCCATCTCGTGGGTAACTACAACCATGGTCATACCGTCTTTTGCAACGGTCTTCATTACGTCTAGAACTTCACCTACCATTTCCGGGTCAAGAGCAGAGGTAGGCTCGTCAAAGAGCAGAACTTTAGGCTCCATGGCTAGAGAACGGGCGATAGCCACACGCTGCTGCTGTCCGCCTGAAAGCTGGGTGGGGTAGACCCCTGCCTTATCATGGATACCTACTTTTTTGAGCAGTTCCATGGCAACTTCGCCGGCTTCTTTTTTAGTCCTTTTACGGACAACAGTCTGAGCGATGGTCAGGTTTTCCAGCACGGTTTTGTGCGGGAAAAGGTTGAAGGACTGGAATACCATGCCCACTTCCTCACGGATTTTGTTGATATTAGTTTTCGGAGAAAGAATATCAACGCCGTCAATGAAGATGTGACCGGAATCAGCGTATTCAAGTCTGTTCAGGCAGCGCAGGAAGGTTGACTTACCGGAACCGGAAGGCCCGATAACAACTACAACCTGTCCTTTTTCCACTGTGTGTGAAACGTTGGAAAGGGCCTGAACTTCATGGGGAACATAAAAAGTTTTGTATATATTTTTTACTTCAATCATTATCTCTGCACCATTCTTTTCTCAAGGTACTGCACGAACATAGAGAAGGCAAAAGTAAGTACGAGGTAGAGCAGCGCACAGAGGAACCACAGCTCGAAGGGCTGTAGACTAGTGGATACCGCTTCTCTTGTGCCTTTAGTTAACTCCCTGATGGCGATAACACCAAGCAGTGAGGAGTCCTTGATCATACTGATAAACTGTCCTGCCAGCGGGGGAAGGATTCGCCTGAACGCCTGCGGCAGGATGATGTGTTTCATGGCATAGTATTTAGACATACCCAGTGAGCGGGCAGCTTCCATCTGGCCGCGATGAACGGACTGGATACCTGCACGGACGATTTCAGCTACGTAGGCACCTGCAAAGATTGCAAGTGATGCAATACCGAACCAGAGCGGCGGGATCTGGGGGATGTCATACTTGTCGAGCATGTTATTGATCAGTGTTCCCAGTACGAAATACCAGATAAACATCTGAACAAGCAGCGGCGTACCGCGAATCAATTCAATGTAGGTTATCGCGGACATCTTTAATGCCGGATTCTGGGAGATTCGGGCCAACCCGGTAAAAAGTCCCAGCAGAATACCGAAGATGATGGCGATGGCACTGACCTTGAGGGTGACAAAGAGACCATCCAGAATTACACCGGGTTTCCATTCCCGTTCAACCCCGATGGTGTCACCGACAAAAACTGTGTCATCTTCATAAACACGTAACCCGTCCGCAGGAACTTCGTATTGCTCGGATTCGTGGTTTTCACCGGTAACGGTGACAATAGCATTGTTACCCTGTTCTTTGATGGCAGTAATGCTACCTTCAATATCACTATTGATATTGATTTCATCCTGATAGTAGAAGTAGTTTGGAATTCGCTCCCAACGCCAGACGTAGTCAACCTGCTGTGTTGCCCAGTACAATCCGAATAGGGTAATGAACAGGCCGATGAAAAATACAGTCTTCCAGAAAATTTCGTAGTTCCGGCCTTTGCCGGGAGCTCTCATTGATGTTCCACTCATAATTGATCAAGCCGATGTTTAAAAAATTTAAGTTCATATAAACGCAAAAAATTCAGACTGCCGGGAAAGGGCCGATGGAACGGCGCACTATCGATCCTTTGTCAACAATCTGAATAAAGGGACGGCATGACCGCCCCTTTTATAAGCAGTCTTTTTGTTACTGGATGTTTTTCCGCCAAGCGGTGCTTTCGAACCACTTATGGTAAAGTTTGTCGTAACGACCGTCGTTTTTGATCTGGTGCAGGAAGTTTCCGAGGAAGTTCAGAAAATCTGGATCACCCTTGCGGATACCCCAGCCCAGAGGCTCGTAGGTGAAGGGAGTTTCAAGGAAAACGAGCTTGTCTTTGCCCTGTTCAGCCATGAAGATCGCGTTGAATGGCAGATCGTAGATCATAGCATCTGCTTTACCGTTGAGTACTTCAAGAGCAGCGTCGGTTTCGAGGTCGAAAGATTTATACTGTGCCTTTGGAATAAAGCGCTTTGCAGCCTGCTCACCAGTAGTACCGAGCTTGGAAACAATGATGCATCCGGGTTTGTTCAGATCTTTGTAAGATTTGATTTTGCCTTCAAGCTTTTTGTTCAGCAAAACAGTCTGACCGACAACCATGAAAGGCTCTGCAAAGTTAACCTGTAGGTTACGTTCCTGGTTAACAGTCATACCAGCGGTGATGATGTCAATTTTGTCAGTAAGGAGAGCGGGGATGATGCCGTCAAATTCCATGTTGACCGGAACAAATTTTACGCCCATGGCTTTTGCCATTTCGCGTGCGAGGTCGATTTCAAAACCGACGATACGGCCTTTTTTATCAGTCATCTGAAAAGGGATGTAACCGGAAGCGATACCGCAACGCAGTTCACCTTTTTTCAGGATGGAGTTGAGGGTTGATTTCTTGGCCAGATCAATGTCGGATGCATTGGCGGTGGCTGCAAAACACAGAGCCAGCACCATAATTAGCATCATGCAAATTCTCTTCATAGCGTTCTCTCCTTTAGAGTCGTTGTCTGCAATTAAGTCAAAATCCTTGTGGCAATAACCGATCAACCGTATTTGCCTTCAGTCAGCACTTCCTTAACAATCATTTCGACCTTGCAGACAGGGCAGGTCGGCATTGATTCTTTTGGAAAGTAGACAATGCGGGTTTCACGGCATTTGGGGCAGATGACCTCAACGGCTTCCTGCCTTTCTTCTTTGACTTTGTTTTTCATGAATAATGCCCCTTTGAAAAAAGAATCTGGAAAATTAACTTTTTTTTGAATAAAGTTCAAGGAATCATTTTTTTACACGCTTTATAATTCAAAGAAAACAATATTGTCTACACAAACCGTTGTTGACATGGTTATTTTTTTGTATAATTTTCATGTTTGTTATTTGAAGGGTATTTTAACTTATTGGAGGAATATTTATGAAGAAGATTGTAGTTGCTTTGCTGCTGACTATTTTTGCTGTTACACCTGCTCTTGCCGGAAAAAAGGTGATTAACATTGCATCCGACTGCACTTGGCCACCCATGGAATTCGTCAATAAAGACAAACAGATTGTCGGTTTCTCTGTAGATCTCATGAAGGCTTGCGCTGCTGCAGCAGGTTACGAAGTGAAGATCAAGAACGTTGCTTGGGACGGCATTTTTGCTGGTCTTGCTGCCGGTAAATATGATGCTATCTGCTCTTCCGTTACAATTAACGAAAAGCGTAAAAAGGTAATGGACTTCTCAGAACCCTACTTTGAAGTTCAGCAGTCTGTTGTTACCGCTAAGGATTCCAACGCTAAATCTCTTGCAGATTTCAAAGGCAAAAACCTCGGTGCCCAGATTGGTACTACCGGTTATTTCGCAATCAAAGCAGTTGAAGGCGTAACCCCTAAATCTTACGATGAAATCGGCCTTGCTATGGAAGACCTTTACAATGGTCGTCTTGCAGCGGTTGTGTGTGATGACCCCATCGCAGCAGACTTCGCTCTGCAGCAGGAAGAATACGCCAAGAAACTCAAAATTGCCTTTGTTGTAAAAAGTGACAAGGCTGAGTACCTCGGCGTAGCTGTTACGAAAGGTAACACTGAAGTTCTCGATATGATTAATAAAGGTCTTTCCGCTGTAAGAGCAGATGGTACCTACGATAAAATCAAAGCTAAGTGGTTCGGTAGCAATTAATTGCGAGACCACTAGGCTTGAGTTGAAAACAAATGGCCGGGATCGGGCGTAATTAGGCCGGTCCCGGCATTTTTCATGCAGCCCGGATATATTTTATGAAGAAAGAGAAACAAGTTAAGATTGAGGTCACGGACGGGGCCAGCATTCCCGATAGTAGTGATAAAGGGATATTGAATGCGTGGTGGGTTTCCTTCATCGGTGCCGTAGGGATTATTTCCTATCTGGTAATTACTAAGCCGGACCCTTACAGGGATATTCTGCTTTTTATTCCTGACGGTATCGTGGTTACTTTTGAAGTTACCATATGTTCAATTTTCGGTGCGTTGATTATCGGCCTTTTTACCGGGTTGGGTAGAATTTCAAGTAACAAAGTTATTAACCTGATTGCCTCTACATATGTAGAAGTTGTCAGAGGTATTCCGCTGCTCGTACAGCTTTTCTACATCTATTATGCAATGGGCCGTGTGCTTCAGGTGCCGGATATGCTTTCGGCGATTATCGCTATGAGTGTCTGCTACGGTGCATACATGGGTGAAGTTTTTCGCGCCGGTATTGAATCCATTGATGATGGTCAGACTGAGGCTGCGCGTTCAGTTGGATTCAATAAACAGGAAACAATGTTTTTGGTTATTCTTCCGCAGGCATGGCGAACTATTCTGCCTCCGGTCGGTAACGAATTTATCGCGCTTCTTAAAGACTCCTCGCTTGTCTCCATTCTGGCTGTTGCCGATATTTTGAGACGCGGACGTGAGTTTGCAGCTGAAAGTTTTCAGTATTTTGAAACGTACACAATGATCGCACTTGTCTATCTGCTGATTACTTTGATCCTTTCAAGAGCGGTAAGTCATATGGAAGAGAGGTTGAATCATTATGACCGCTAAACCTATCATTGAAATTAAAGACGTATACAAATTTTTCGGCGATCTTGCAGCACTCAGTGATGTCTCCCTTGATATTAAACAGGGCGAAAAGGTCGTAATTATCGGCCCCTCAGGTTCCGGTAAGAGTACTTTGCTGCGCTCCATTAACCGTCTTGAAGAAATCAACAAAGGTTCTATTATTGTTGACGGACTTGATGTCCACGATAAGGAAAATGACATTAACACTATCCGTCAGGAGCTTGGCATGGTGTTCCAGTCGTTCAACCTTTTTCCGCATAAGACAGTTTTGGAAAACCTGACTATGGCTCCTGTCCGTTTGAAGGGCATGGAGAAAGAGGAAGCCAAGGCTATTGCTGTTGATCTGCTTAAAAAAGTAGGTATCCGCGAGAAAGCCAATGTCTATCCTTCAAAATTGTCCGGTGGTCAGCAGCAGAGGGTGGCAATCGCCCGTGCGTTGGCCATGAACCCGAAAATTATGCTTTTTGATGAGCCGACATCTGCTCTTGACCCGGAAATGATCGGGGAAGTTTTGGATGTAATGAAGAATCTGGCCCGTGAAGGTATGACTATGGTTGTTGTTACCCACGAAATGGGCTTTGCCCGTGAAGTATCGGATAGAATTGTTTTTATGGAAGACGGAAGAATTATTGCCAGCGCACCTCCTGAAGAGTTCTTCACCAAGGCTGACCACCCGCGCTTGAAGCAGTTTCTGGATCAAATTCTGTAAAAAATAAACGTTGTCGTGTTTTATTTGCCGGCTCTGAGAGATCAGAGCCGGTTTTTGGACGCATCTGATTATTCTTTAAATATTACATAGGACTCGTCTTCTGCGATGTCTTTTGTAATAACTTAGCTCTTTCTTCGTGTAGCTCTACATTTTTTTGGGTTGTACTAAATAGCTGCTTAGCTAATTCTCGATTGTCAGCAATCATTTCCCGTACCAGTTTACGTTCTTCCTCCAGCTCTTTTCTTAGCTTTTGGCATTCCTTGCAAGTTGCTGTTTGTTTCAGGTCGAAAGTTTCGGTGTTTTTTTTGGGTCCAGTGCCTAGTAGTAACCAATCAAATGATATGTCGTAGTTTTGTGTGATTTTAATAATAATATCAGCATTTGGAGTTCTGCCACCCCTTTCGTAGTTACCAAGGGTGTTTTGAGCAACTCCTATGGAAACAGCAAACTCTTTTTGAGATATAGAGCCTCTTATTTGTCTTATTCTTTCACCAATTGTCATGTGTTAAAGTTCCCAATTTGAGCTTTAATTAAACTTTAACACCCATTATTTGATCCGTAATATATTAATATTAATAATAAAAAACATTAAATATTACGTTTTTGAGCTTTAACACAATATTGAGTTGATTTAACTCAATTTTGAGTTTAAATAACAAAATTATGGGCGGAATATAAATCAGTCACGTTCAATTCTGAT
>DDLU01000182.1 GCA_002340305.1 Desulfovibrio sp. UBA2564 | reverse complement strand
GAATCCGTATTGCGACCCTTCGGTCGGTGTCCGGGTTTGGGCCATTTTAAGGCTCAGGGCTTCTAAGAGTTCAGGAGGATAGAGAATGTCAAATAGCATACTTGTCGTAGGCGGCGGGTTCAGTGGTATCACTGCTGCACTCGAAGCCGCTGAAGTAGGCCATGAAGTCTTCATCGTGGAGAAGGCGCCGTATCTGGGTGGCCGAGTGATGCAGCTGAATAAGTACTTTCCAAAGCTGTGTCCTCCTTCCTGCGGATTGGAGATTCAGTTTCAGAGAATCAAAAACAATAAGAACGTTAAGTTCTTTACCTTGGCTGAAGTGGAATCCATCAGCGGTTCCAAAGGCAGTTATGAAGTCAAGGTCCGCATCAAACCCAGATATGTGGGTCCCGGCAGTGTTGAACTCACTGATGTCATCGAAAAGTTGACTAACAACATCACCGATGAATTTGAGTATAAACTCTGCGACCGCAAAGCTCTTTACATGGATGTACCCTTTGCATTCCCCGCAAGGTACGTTCTCGAAAAAGAAAATTGCACTGATGAAGATCTTAAGCTTCTCAAAGGTGTCGATGTTATCGACCTGAAAGAAGAAGAAAAGGTTATCACGCTTAATGTAGGTTCCATCGTTTACGCTACCGGCTGGAAGCCTTACGATGTCACCAAGCTTTCCAACCTCGGTGCAGGTACCGTTAAGAACTGTGTTTCCAACATGGCTTTGGAACGTCTCGCAGCTCCCAGCGGACCTACCGACGGTCAGATCGTGCGCCCCTCTGACGGTGCACCGGTCAAAAACATCGCATTCGTACAGTGTGCGGGTTCCCGCGATGAAAATCATCTCAACTACTGTTCTTACATCTGTTGCATGGCTTCCTTGAAGCAAGCTGCATATGTCCGCGATCAGTATCCCGATGCAAAGGTCACCATTTACTACATCGACCTGCGTACTCCGGGACGTTACGACAAGTTTGCCAAACGTATTCTTTCCGATGACAGGATCAACGCCGTTAAAGGTAAGGTCGCTGAGGTTATCGAAGAGTCCGGTTCAGGCAATGTCCTCGTCACAGTTGAAGATGCAGAAACCGGTATTAAGTCCCAGAACGAGCATGATCTCGTAGTTCTGGCAACCGGTATGCAGCCCAGCCTGGCAGGTACCCCGGTCCCCTCCGGCGTACAGGTTGACGATCAGGGCTTTATTGTCGGCGGTGAGGAACAAGGCATTTTCGCTGCCGGGTGTGCAAAGCAGCCTCTGGATGTCATGAAGACAGCCCAGTCCGGTACTGCTGCCGCTCTCAAAGCGATCCAAACGGTGATAGGGAGGTAAGTCGACATGCCCGAAAAAATCGGTGTTTATTTCGACCAAGCGAGCGTATCTCCTTACCTGAACGCTGAAGATATGGCTGAACTGGTCGGTCGCGTTTACGCGAACGAGTGTCCGGTCGTAAAGGTGCACCCGCGTCTTAACAGCGAGGAAGGAAGAAAGCTCATTCAGGAAGATATCGACGCTGGCAACGTTGACGCAGTATGTATCTGCGGCACTAGCCCTCGCGTTGACTGGGATATTTTCGACTTTGACAATGTCGCTGTCGAACGAGTCAACCTGCGTGAACAGTGCATCAAGGTTTTCAGGAATCCCGACGGCACCATGCCCGATCCTAACGGCGAAGTTCCTGAGCTCCTCAAAATCATGGCAAACGAATACGTCAAAATGGGTGTTACCAAGCTGCTCAAAACCAACGAGCAGGAATCTCAGGCTTTCGACGCTAATAAAGTCGTCATGGTCATGGGTGGTGGTTTCACCGGTCTTACAGCAGCTCTTTACGCAGCTAAGACCAACCACGACGTAATTCTGGTAGAAAAAGAAGCCAACCTCGGTGGTAAGGCTGCCGGAATGTACAAAACATTCCCTCTTTCCTACCCATACACAGAAGCACACGAAACCGGTATTGAAGATCTGATCTCTGAAGTTCAGTCCAATTCCAGAATCAAAGTGCTGACCTCCGCACAGCTTAAGGCTCTCGAAGGTGCTCCCGGACAGTACACTGCTAAAGTGGAAGTCGGCGGCTCCATTGAAGAGATGCCCGTTGGTGCATGTGTTCTGGCAACCGGTTGGGTTCCCCAGGATACCAAATACGTAGAGCCCATGGGTTACGGTTCTTCCAAAGTTGTGACTGCTGCTGAATTTGAAAAGATGGTCAAAGAAGGGAACATGACTGCAAAGTCTGTAGCTTTCGTACTTGATACCCGTCTCAGTGAAGCAGAATTCGCAGCTCAGGAAGCCGCAGCCGGCGAAGCTACTGAGGAAGCAGAAGAAGCCCCCAAAGCTGAGGAAGGTGAAGATGCTGAAGATTCCTTCGTTTACGAAGACATGGAATCTTACAAGCACCTCCCTTACACTTCTGAGCTGAGCAGCCTCGTTGCCCTCAAGCAGGCCAACTACGTTCGCGAAAAGAATGACGACGCAGTTGCTTACATCATCTACGATCACATGATGGTTCCCGGTGTAAACGAGCGTTACTACCGTGCAGCACAGGATAACCCCGGTGTTATGCTGACTAAAGGTACTGTAACTTCCATCAAGGAAGAGGGTGCCGGAATGGTTGTTTGCGCAAGCAACACCCTGCTCGGTGAAAATATTGAAATCGAAGCTGAACTGGTCGTAGTTCCCACCGGTATGGTACCCACCACCGCGCACGATCCGACCATCAACCTCGTATACAGACAGGGTCCCGCATTCCCCGATCTCCAGCAGTTCGACGGCTATGCAGACTCCAACTACATCTGCTTCCCCTACGAAACACGCCGTACCGGTATTTACGCCGCAGGTTGTGTACGTCAGCCCATGTCCATGGGACTGGCCCGAGAAGATGCAGCCGGTGCAGTGCTGAAAGCGATTCAGTGTATCAACTCCTCCAACCATGGCGTAGCTGTACACCCCCGCTCCGGTGACTCCACCTATCCTGTTTTCAACTTCATGCGTTGCACCCAGTGTAAACGTTGTACTGAAGAATGCCCCTTCGGCGCACTTGATGATGATGAAAAAGGAACACCAATGCCGAATCCGTCCCGTTGCCGCCGTTGCGGTACCTGCATGGGTGCTTGCCCTGAGCGTGTAATCGGATTCGACAACTACAACATTGACATGATCGGTTCTATGATCAAGCAGGTCGATGTACCTGATGATATGGAAGTCGGCGGCCCCCGTTTTATCGTACTTGCCTGTGAAAATGATGCCTACCCGGCACTCGATATGGCAGCAATGCGCGGTAAAGGCTGGTCCCCATACGTTCGTGTTGTTCCCGTCCGTTGCCTCGGCTCTGTAAACACAATCTGGATTGCTGATGCAATGTCCAAGGGTGTTGATGGAGTTCTGCTGCTCGGTTGTAAATATGGCGAAGACTACCAGTGCCACTTCATGAAGGGTTCTGAGCTTTGTAACCGCCGTATGGAAAACGTCGCTGATTCTCTGAACAGACTTGGCGTTGAACCCGAGCGTGTTGTCCAGGCTGAACTTGCCATCGATGAGTACGACAAAGTTCCCGATATGATCGATAACTTTGTCAGCGAGATGATCAAGATCGGTCCTAACCCGTTTAAGGGCTACTAGGAGGTAGACGCGATATGGAAAAAGATATTCGCATTAAACCGGATCTTCAGTTCATCAAGGAACTGCAGGAAGTCGGTGGCGATAGCCTGAAGAAGTGCTACCAGTGCGCTACCTGCTCCGTAGCATGTCCCCTGTCGCCTGCCGATAATCCTTACCCGCGTAAGGAAATGGTTTGGGCTCAGTGGGGCCTTAAAGACAAACTTGAAACTGACATCGATATTTGGCTGTGCCATAACTGCGGTACCTGCTCCGACCTGTGCCCCCGCGGCGCTCGTCCTGCAGACCTGCTCGCAGGACTGCGTAACATGGCCTATAAGAAGATGATGACCCCCACCATTATTGGTGAGTGGATGAGTTCTCCCAAGCACCTGCCCAAGCTTATTGCTATCCCGGCAGCTATCTACATGGTGATCTGGTTCATCATGGCGGGAGTTCGCGGTTCCTTCTTCCCTCTCAAAGATGGTAAAATCGTTTACGGACACCTGTTCCCCGGCGACTTCACCATTGACCCCATCTTCATGATCGCCTTCGGCTTCATGGCATGGACCTTCTACAAGGGAGTGAAGAACCTTATTGCATCCTTCAAGGACCAGCCTAAGGTCTTTGCTGTAGGTGACAAATCTGAAAAGCCCAGCATGCTGGAGTGTTTCATCGACGTTTGTAAAAACGAACTGTTGACCCACTCCAAGTGGAAAGAGTGCGGCGAAAACGATGAATCCGACGAACAGAAGTTCAACGGGCACCGTTACATTATGCTCGCATTCATCTGCCTGATGATTGTAACCGGTGTGGTTGCTGTAACCCACTGGGGTGGAAAGATTATTCCTTTCCTCTCTCCCATCGGCCATACCCCCATGCCGCTGTGGCACCCGATCAAGATTCTGGCCAATGTTGGCGCAGTGCTGCTGGTTTATTCCCTCGTACTGCTGACCAAACGCAGGTTGAATCAGGACCAGTCCGTACACGTATCCAGCTACTATGACTGGTACCTGCTCGGCCTGATCTGGACCGTCGCAGTAACTGGTATCATGTGTGAACTCCTGCGTCTCTTCGGCGTGGCAATTCTCGCATACCCCATGTACTACGTACACTTGGTCGCCGTATTCATGATGTTTGTCTATCTGCCGTGGTCCAAGCTTGGACACCTCGTCTACAGGACTGCAGCTTTAACTTATGCAAGATACATCGGCCGTCTGCCCATGCCGGTCCGTGAAGAAAAGACTTTTACTCTGTAATAGAGCAAGGAGGAACTAACCATGTCTGAAGCACGCAAAACTTTCCCCATGAGCACTTTTGTGTCCTACATCAAGGGTGGCGAAAGCAACAACTCTGTACAGGAACTTCTGGGTTATATGACTCAGAAAGATATTGATGCTGAATTCGAACCTTTTGCAGCAGCTCTTGCAAAAGCATGGATTTACGAACAGCATCCTGAACTGGCTAAAATGAAAACCGGTCAGGTTACCGGTCTTGGCGACAACGTTTCCGTTGGCGCACTTCCCGGCGACGTTATGACTCAGGTTGACGCTATCTTCGGAAAGCTCGCTGAATACCGTTCCACCATTTCTGAACAGGCTGCTAAAGTTCAGGATCTGGAAACCAAACTTGCTGCTGCTGAAGGCAAACTCGGTGAAACCGAAAAAGCCATGGCTGAGTACAAAGGCAAGTGTGAAGCTTTCGAAGCTGCTGGTAAAGACGAAGGTGACAAAGTCATCGTTACTTCCCAGGAAAAAGTTGAAGAGTACATCGGCAAGGTTGATGAACTCCTCAAGATGATCGAAGACGTTAAAAAGCACGGCGTAGTAACCGTTGCTGCTGGTGCTGTTGCTGAAGGTGCTGCTCCTGCTGCCGGTGCTGCTGACGCTGGTGCTCCCGAAACCGGTGGCGCACCTGCTGAAGACTTCGGCTTCGGTTCCGATCCCTTCGGTGATGACAGCTGGTAAGCCGATCTAAGCCACTGGCTTCATACAATTGAAGTACGTAAGGCCCTGTCCGCATAGCGGACAGGGCCTATTTTTATGTTTTGCGCCGGACAGAATAAAATTTTTTTAGAAAAATTTTACATAAGTGGGAACAAATTTACTGATGTAAAAATTGTGTTGTGATGCAATATTATGAAATTCTAGAACTAAATTCAGTAAAGGGCTTCTTTGGGAGTCTAATTGTCAGCTGAAGCCAAAGCCTCATCCGTTTTAAGGGAAATTAGCCAAATATGGAAAATAATGCTAAATATATGGACAATTTTGTAAGCAAAAAAAGACTTTTATTGTCCGCTATTATCTGTATGGTTAAATGTGAATTTCGAAATGTAGATACCATTGTTAGTAAAATTAACTAGAATGCATAATTTAGTTAGGCATATATACTACTGTTCTTTGATCAGGCGATTAACTCTATTGTAATATAGCATATGAATGTACGGATTTTACAATCAGTGCTGTGTTATAAAGTTGCTTAAAACATAGTTGTTGTGAATATTAATTCTTTAGATCATGTTAGTAAGGAATAAAAAACGTCTTCTATCTTGATCTTAAGAAGAATTATGTGTATAGGTATGTCCAATATGGCAGAACTTCATTTACACGACGTGAGCGTCCGCTTTGGTGGGCTGCAGGCTTTGGCAGAGGTTAACTTCTCTCTCATGCCGGGAGAGATTGTGGGACTGATCGGTCCTAATGGCGCTGGCAAAACTACAGTCTTTAACGTGATAACCGGAGTCTATTCAGCCTCCGGGGGTCACGTGGAGTACAACGGTGAAAACCTTACCGGGCTTAAACCGTATCAGGTGCTTCATAAAGGAATTGCCAGAACCTTCCAGAATATTCGTCTATTCCAGAATATGACCGCCCTTGAAAATGTGATGGTCGCCCAGCACTCCCGTTCTTCATGTGGGGTCTTCGGTGCTATTTTCCGTACCCCGACCCAGAAGAGGGAAGAGGCCCGGATCAAGGAAAAGGCTATGGAAGAACTTCGTTTTGCGGAGCTTGATGAATTTGCTGATGAGGTAGCGTCCAGTCTTCCTTACGGTCACCAAAGACGGCTCGAGATTGCAAGAGCGTTGGCTTCAGAGCCAAGTTCAATCCTTCTTGATGAGCCTGCAGCGGGACTGAATCCTGCGGAAAGCTCGGAGTTAATGGAAACAATCCGAAAAATCTCTGAAAGGGGCATTAACGTGCTTATGGTGGAGCATGACATGAAAGTTGTCATGGGAATCTGTCAGCGTTTGGTTGTCCTTGATCACGGAGTGATGATTGCAAAGGGGAACCCTGAAGAAATTCAGAAAAATCCTGCTGTAATTGAGGCATATCTGGGTAACTAACCTTATTCACTTTAGGGAGGCTCATTTTATGAAACGTTCTATCATGACAGCTCTGCTTGTCTCAGCAATTCTCATGTTGAGTGCAGGTATGGTATTCGCTAAAACCCTCAAAGTCGGTACCATGGGACCCTTGACCGGGCCTTATGCTGCTGATGGTAATGACATCAAAAACGGTGTTCTTACCGCGGTTGAAGTTGTTAAAGCCAACGGTGGAATCCCCGGCTTTGATGATATCGAGGTTATGCCTCAGGATACAGCATGCGAACCCCGTCAGGCTGTTGCAACTGCAAATAAACTGATCAACGAAGAAGCCAACGGCGTTGTCGGCGCATACTGCTCCAGTGCAACTCTGCCTGCTTCCGAAGTTCTTGATGAAGAGTCCATCATCATGATCACCCCGGCCTCCACTAACGAAAAAGTTACTTCCCGCGGTCTGCCTTACATGTTCCGCATGTGCGGTCGTGATGACGATCAGGGCTTCATCGCTCTGAAGTTCATGCAGGAAAAGCTTGGTGCTAAATCCGTTTACATTGTAGACGATAAAACAGCATATTCTCAGGGCCTCGCAGACGGAGTTGAAAAGATGTGTGAAGCTGCTGGTATCAAAGTTCTCGGCCACGAGCACGTAAACCAGGGCGACAAAGACTTTTCCGCGATTCTGACCAAAGTTAAAACCAGCAATCCGGATGTTTTTTACATGTCCATGCAGAACTCTGCTACCGGCGCATTGATGCTTATTCAGGCGAAGCGCATGGGTATCAAGGCTGCTCGTCTGGCACAGGATGCTGTTTATCATCCCCAGCTGATGGAAATTGCAAAAGATGCTGCTGAAGATGTCTACCTAACCTTCGGTTACATCGACAACAATGCTCCTGCATACAAAGAATTCTACGCCAAGTACCAGCCCAAGCACGGCGAACCCGGTGCATATTCCGGTTACGCATATGACTCCGCAATGGCTTACTTCAAAGCTGTGAAAGCTGCTGGTGCTACTGATCCTGAAAAAGTTAAAGCTGAACTCATGAAGCTCGATTACGATGGCGCAACCAAGCACATCAAGTTCAAGCCTAACGGCGATTCCGGGTCCAACTATATTATCCGTAAAGTTGAGAACGGCAAGTTCATCAACTACTGGAATCCAGCAACCGGTAAGCTCTACTAACGATCAAATTTACAGCAATGAATTTGTTGGTGTCCTTAAAATAAACAGTTTTTTATTTTAGGGTGCCACACTGGAAGTTAAAATGTCGGCCTCCGTCCAAAGGACGGGGGCCATTACGAACAGCCCCCGGAAATCCATGGAATATTTTTTTCAGCAACTCATCAACGGTATTACACTCGGCAGTGTCTATGCACTGATAGCACTGGGCTATACCATGGTGTACGGCATCATTCAGCTCATTAACTTCGCACACGGGGAGTTCTTTGCTGCTGGCGGTTATGTCGGTGTTATCTTCATGAGCTATCTGCTTTCTCAAGGTGCTCCTGCATGGGTTTGCCTGTCCGGCTCCCTTATTTTGGCTATGGCTTACTGCGCCATGCTGGCTATGGCAGTAGAAAAAGTTGCCTATAAACCTCTGCGTAGCTCTTCAAGGCTTTCGGTCCTGCTTTCGGCACTGGGTATGTCCATCTTTTTGCAGAATGGACTCATGCTCACTCAAGGAGTGTATGACCGCGCTTACCCTACTGAACTTACTCAGGGTGGATTCGAGTTCGGGACAGTGATGCTTTCATACATGCAGCTGTTCATCGTCAGTTTGACAGCATTCCTGCTGGTGGCTCTTAATTTTCTGGTTTTCAAAACCCGCATCGGTAAAGCCATGCGCTCCACAGCTCAGGATAAAATTATGTCCGCGCTGGTCGGGATCAACTCAAACCGTATCATCAGCCTGACCTTCGCCATCGGTGCCGGACTTGCTGCTGCGGCGGGCATCATGGTTGGTCTTTACTATGGTTCGGTGCGATACGACATGGGCTTCGTTCCGGGTATTAAAGCTTTTGCCGCCGCAGTTCTTGGCGGTATCGGCAATATCACCGGTGCAATGATCGGCGGATTCATTATCGGCATGGTTGAAATTTTTGCTGCCGGTTACATTTCCGGTGAATATAAGGACGTGTTTGCATTCCTGATCCTTATCGGAGTGCTTTATTTCAGACCTTCAGGAATCATGGGGGAGAACGTTGACGATACCAGAGTTTAAAAAACACTGGACTTCTTTAGGCGTTGGGATGATCTGGCTGTTTGTCCTGCTTTGGCCCCTGCTGGGGATCAAACCAGAAGGTTTGGAAGTGGCAACTACCTTTTCAGTCTGGTGGAGAATTGCCATTGGTTGTGCATCAATTCTCGTCATCTATCAGTTGAACAGTGTCGGGGCTTTTAATTTCATCACCAAGCCTGTCGGTGAAGCGGTCGGAGGAGCTAAAAAAGCGACATCGACATTGCCGTTTGCGGTTTGGGCCTTTGCAATACTTGCCTTTGCAGTGGCATATCCGCATCTCTTCGGTCGTTATGCACAGGACGTTGCCATCAACTGCATGATTTATATCTGCCTTGGTCTCGGCTTGAATGTGGTTGTCGGCTTGGCGGGTATGCTTGATCTTGGTTACATCGCTTTTTACGGCCTTGGTGCTTACACATATGCGTTGCTTTCAGTTCATTACAAACTGGCCTTCTGGATCTGCCTGCCCATCAGCGCAGGTGTTGCCGGGTTAGGGGCCTGTATTATCGGTTACTGCTCTATGAGAATGCGCGGTGACTATCTGGCGATTGTTACGCTGGGTTTTGCTGAGATTGTGCGTATGGTACTCAACAACTGGATGAGCCTGACCAATGGCCCTAACGGGATTACCGGGATTAAAGCACCGGGCATGTACTGGCCTGATTTTGCCAACGGTATGACTCTTGAGCATCTCTGGCTAAAAAAACTTTCTTTGATCTACTATGTTATCCTTGCTTTGGTCATATTCACCATTATTGCAGTTTATCGATTAAACCACTCCCGCATCGGTCGTGCCTGGGAAGCAATCCGTGAGGATGAAACCGCTGCGGAGGTTATGGGGATTCCCACATTTTACATGAAGCTGCTGGGCTATTGTACTGGTGCTTGCTTCGGAGGCATGGCCGGGGCTTTCTATGCAGCGCGGATGCGTTTTGTCAGCCCGGAATCATTTACCTTCCTTGAATCTGCAATGGTATTGTCCATGGTGGTTCTCGGCGGCATGGGGTCGATCCCCGGGGTTATCCTTGGTGCATTGGCACTGATTGCATTGCCGGAAATTTTCAGGGACTTCGAACTCTATCGCATGCTGGTATTCGGTGGCGTAATGACCCTGATGATGCTTTTCAGGCCGCAGGGGCTGTTGCCTCCCAAACGTAGAATGAAGGCGGAAAAGGATTAAGCCATGTCAGAACCTATTTTAGAACTTCGCGATGTACATGCGGGATATGGCAGCATCAAGGCCCTGAAAGGTATCAGTATTAAGGTTATGGAAGGGGAGATTGTCTCTATTATCGGTGCCAACGGTGCCGGTAAGTCCACGACCCTTATGACTATCTGCAATATCGTTAAGGCTACAGCCGGAGATATTTACTACAAAGGTGGATGTATCAATAAGGTTGCATCCGACAGCCTTCCATCCATGGGACTGTGCCAGGTTCCTGAAGGGCGGCGTATCTTTCCAAGGCTGACCATTGAAGAGAATCTCGATATGGGAGCTTTCTTCCGTAATGATAATGAAATTGCCGATGATATGGAACGGGTCTTCGCCATGTTCCCAATTCTGCGCGAAAGACGCAGGCAGGCCGGTGGTACGTTGTCCGGTGGTGAGCAGCAAATGCTTGCGATCGGCAGGGCACTGATGAGCCGCCCGAAAGTCCTTCTGCTGGATGAACCTTCACTTGGATTGGCGCCGCTTATCGTTAAGCAGATTTTTGATATTATCAGTGAGATCAATAAACTGGGTACGACGATTATTCTTGTTGAGCAGAATGCGAAGGTCGCCTTGAGTATGGCTCATCGCGGCTATGTTCTTGAAACCGGGAATGTGGTCATGGAAGATGAAGCTAAGAAACTTTTAGACAATCCGGATATTCAGAAAGCGTATCTTGGAGAATAAAAGTAAATCTGAAAGTGATGTTTGTAGTCACCTGAAATTTATTTCAGGGGACTTTCTTATGCGGCACGGAGTAACTATTTCGATTTTTTAGACAGCAGCCTCTGGATATGTTAATTTCAAAGTTCACACTGAGCATACCCATAATCATAGAGTTCAGGGTTAAGAAAGGTTGTTGTAATAAATGAATAAAAAACTGAAGATATTGCACCTTCTGTGCCTATTTCTGCTTTCTGCTGGTTATGTAAAAGCGGAAATGAAGACTATTTCGTTATCGACAGGAGAGTGGCCGCCTTATGTCTCCGAACATCTGCATGCCAATGGCGTGGTGTCAGAGTTGATAACTAAGATTTTTAAGTCTGTTGAAATTAAGGCGGAAAGTAATTTTTATCCATGGAACAGAGCTTTGCTTTCAGTCAAAAAGGGTGGGGACGAAGGAAGTTATCCATGGCGTAAACAGCCAGATAGAGAAGAGTTCGGCGCGTTTTCGGATGTTATAATATCGACTGACATGACATTCATTTACTATAAAAAACGTTTTAAAGGAAAAGAGTTCAGAGATCCACTGGAAGTGAAACCATATGTTGTAGGGGTTCCTTTTGGGTACGCGCAGGGCGAGGATCTTAGAAAATTAGGTTATCGATGTCAGTCCATTCCCAGCAGTGCCAATGGTATATTTATGTTGATGAAGGGTAATATCTCTTTTTTGATAGAAACAAGGGCTGTAGCGATGTATCTAATTCGCCAGCATTTGGCGGAGCATGAGGCTGAATTCGGCACTCTGCATTCGGGTTTTCCTCCACTTTTACTGCGGCTGATGATTTCTAAAAAAATACCTGAATATAAAATTTTGCTGGAAAGATTTAATAAAGGATTGGCCCGGTTTAAGGCCAGTGGAGAGTATGATCGGATAATGAACAGGCATGGCTTTGCAGTTTACGGGCAGAACAAATGAAGAAAATATTGCTTGCTATCGCAGTAGTGCTGGTTTTTCTTCCTTATGAAATTGCCGCGAAGGAGATTGTGATTGCCACAGGGGAGTGGCCTCCATATTCATCGGCGAAGATGTCAAATGGTGGTTTGTGTACCGAGTTGGTCCAAGCTGCCTTTGAAGCTGTAAATATCAGGGTAAAATTTGAATTTTTTCCTTGGAAGCGTGCTTGGCTTAATGTTGAACGTGGTAAAGTAGATACTTCATTCCCATGGCGCAAGAATGATTTCCGAGAAAAATATGCTTTGTTTTCTAAGGAATTATATGAAGAACATTCAATTGTTTTGTACGATAAACAATTTGTAACAGATGAAGATTTTCAAAACAGGGATGCTCTTGTCGAGCAACATGGCTTAGCATTTGTCGCCGGTGATGCCTGGATCAGTGTTTTTAAACAAAAGAATGTCAAAATTACGATTGTACCGGACTTAGTCAGTGCCATAAGAATGCTCGAACGTGGTAGAGTGAGGTTTTTGCATATAAATACCGAGGTCGCGTTGTACGGCGTGGATAAGTATGGTCAGGGCACTGGAACAGATTTTGGAACCTTTTCACTTTTTGATGACGCAATGGATAACCATGTGGTTTTTCCAAAAAAGATAGCTGAATCTGAAGAACTTCGGGATAGATTTGAAAAGGGCTTAGGACTTATAAAAGAGAGCGGTAAGTATTCTGAAATATTGAGTCGATATAAATTTTTAAAAGTATCACAACAATTTATTGAGTAATTTAAAGCTTGCTCAACATATATTCTTTATGGTTAAGTTGTTTTAAAAATAAAAGCAGCGATCTTTTCAAAGATCTGGAGGCAGATTATGGCTAAGAAAGTAGTTATTGATCAAGACGAATGCATTGGTTGTGAAACATGTGTTGAACTTTGCCCGGAAGTCTTTGCCCTTGATGTAGACGGAGAGAAAGCCGAGGTAATTAAAGAGGATGCTATCGATTTGGACTGTGTTAATGAGTCAATAGATACATGCCCCGTTGAATGTATCTCGATTGAGTAAGCTGTGCTTTATACGAATTTACCATTGACGCTCTTCGGAGCGTCTTTTTTTTTGTTGAATAGACATTTTTTTGTTGAATAGACATAATTAGGTGTGTGTGCTTAATATATAAATGATTTATAGTCGATATTTTTTAAAAAGGGGTTCTGTGATGAAAATTAGAACAAGAATGATTTTGGCTATTGTTTTACCAATGATTATTTCTGTGCTGGTAGTTATGGCTACTGTCTCGATGCAGTTTGATAGCACAGTCGAAGATTCGTATCGTAAAACGGCAAGTCAAGAGTTGACCCTTATCGATAGGTATATTTCTGAGATTTTGAAGAAAGCTGAAAATGTAAGCCGTTTCGTCGCCAGCTTGGATGAAACAAAAAATGCTATGGGTAAATGGACAAAATATTTCGAGTTGGATGGTCCTAGTAAGCCCGCTCAGTATGCGACATCCTCTTCGGAAATCGTTGTTAACAGATTGGCGAATAATTTGATGAAAGCCAATCCGGCTTTTGCTTATGTATATCTCGGCTTTGATGATGGAGGATATACACAGGATGGAACAGATACTCTAAAAAACGATTACGATCCGCGTAAACGACCTTGGTATAAACAAGGCAAGAATTCGCAGACCGAAACAACAATTCTTTCAGCATATATCACCACTGAGGGTTATCCCAATATTGGCATGGTGACTAAAATTAAGGATACTGGTGGTAACTTTATTGGTGTCTCAGCGGTAGATATTTCTTTGGGAGACCTGACTAAGATTATAAATAATCTTAAAATTGGTGAAACCGGTTTTGTTGTTTTAGTTCAGGGTGATGGAACAATTCTGGCTGATCCGAAGACTCCGGAAAACAATTTTAAGAAAATTGATGAAGTGGACAATCCTGCATTGGAGGACGCTTTTTATGCTAAAACCGATTGGCTTGGCGATTTAGAATTTGCCGGAGCAGGTTTCGCTGCAGAAATTTATCGCTCTAAAACAACCGGATGGTCTCTCATTTCATTTATCCCGCACAAAGAAATTTATGCTGCGTCAAAAAAAGCCAACCTGACCATGTCTGCGATTGCTGCTGTTGCTGCAATTCTTTTTGGATTGCTGGGAGCGATGCTTGTTAATACCGGATTGGTTCGCCCAATCCATGCCATGGGTGAATTTGCCAAGCAGATCGCAGCCGGTAATTACGAAGCAAAGCCGGAAGATGTTTCGTATAAGGCTGAACTGCGCGAGCTTTTGGATAACTTGCAGTCCATGACCGTTGAATTGGTCAAAACAATTTCGCTTGCTGATGATAAAACCCGTGAGGCCGAAGTTAAGACTGTTCAGGCTGAAGAGGCTCTTGGGGAAGCCGAAGAAGCTACCCGCCGCGCGGAAACAGCCAAGCGTGATGGTATGATGCAGGCCGCCGGACAGCTTGAGGAAATTGTTGAACGTATTTCATCATCTTCAACCCAGCTTTCCGCAAATATTGAAGAATCGCGCGGCGGTTCAGGGATGCAGCGTGAGCGGGCAGCTGAAAATGCCACAGCAATGGAAGAGATGAATGCTACCGTGCTTGAAGTTGCGGCTAATGCAGCGAAAAGCTCTGAGGATGCAGAACGGGCCAGAAGCGAAGCGGTCCATGGAACCGAGATTGTGGACAAAGTTGTAACTGCTGTAAGCAATCTCAAGGAAGAATCAGCAAAGCTGGGCTCTGAAATGGGGCAGCTTGGTGAAAAGGCCGAGTCAATCAGTAGTGTCATGAGCGTGATTACCGATATTGCGGATCAGACCAACCTGCTGGCTTTGAACGCGGCTATTGAAGCTGCGCGGGCAGGTGAAGCAGGACGGGGATTTGCTGTTGTTGCTGACGAAGTCCGCAAGTTGGCAGAAAAGACCGTTAGTGCGACTTCAGAAGTTGGTGAAGCCATCGGCTCAATACAGCAGTCTTCAAGAAATTCAATCAATACTATGAGCGAAACAACTGAGATGGTTGATTCGACAACAACTTTGGTAAATGAGGCCGGGGGGGCTCTTAAGTCTATCCTTGAAATTATCGAGCTGGTTGCGGAACAGGTCCGTTCCATTGCAACTGCAGCAGAGCAGCAGAGTGCCGCTTCAGAAGAGATCAATATGTCTACTTCAGAAATCAATCGCATTGCTGATGAAAACTTCAATTCAATGGAGCAGTCCGCAGATGCAGTGGCTAACCTGTCTGAACTGTCAAATATGTTGAATCAGCTTATTGATGATTTAAAGAATTCATAGGCTGAGAATCAAAAAGTAGGCCGGGATGAAGAAAATTTCACCCCGGCCTTTATTTTGTCTGATTGCTGACAGTTGACCTTCCTGGCACCTGCGGGCAATTTCTCCAACAACTCTTATTATTCTTGAATTATGGATTAAGCTGTAACGGGTACCCATTTTGCTAAAACTGTATACCGGGTGGATGTGTGTCCAGCCCTGTATCGATGCAGGGTTTTGGGTTTATACCGCGCTTGCCAAGACGCAGAATAATGCATAGATATGAAATAGAAAAAATGAGTAAAAACCCGCTAAAAAACAAGGCGGGAAGGTGAATAAAATATATGAAATTTTTTATGGGTACGGGGTCTCTGCGGACATTCTCCCGTGCGGTCTCTGTGATTATGGTCGCGCTGGTTTCTTTTCTTTTCATGGCTGCAAATGCTGAGTGTGGCGCAATTTTTGATGAAAAAAAAGATAAAAAAGTAGCCCTTCCGAAGCAGGTTGACGCAGGCTTGAACTACCTGTTCGATTTCATGGCCGGACAGGAGAGCAACCTTGATGCTTCTAGAATCGACGCGTTGATCAAATACGTTGATGATACTCCTGAAACCGACAAAATCATTAAGCTGCCCAAACGTGATTCCTCAAACGGCGCAGCCATGCGCATGCAGGTTCATGCCGATCTGAAAAGGATTCTGGAATATACCTATAACCCGGAAATCCCCAACTACGCTATTTATCCTTCTGTAATCAGAGTTAGCGGTTGGAGCCCGGACAGCCCGTTCTTTGTTGAAAAGGCCCAGCCGTGGAAATACCTTGGCAATTGCGAGACTCCCAAAGTATGGCGGGGGCAGGAATTTGAGGTAAATACACCGGATTCCTTTGGTGGTGCTTACTACCGCTATGATCTGAATCGTCTGCTGGTATTGCTCAAGTACGATAACCGCGATGTATTTATTTCCGTATCCAAACAGCTGGATAAATCCAGCGTGGGGATGAAAGGCCTGGTGGTTGACGATAACCAGTGGAACTACTTTTATAGTGGTATTCCCGGTCTGACTTCCGGTGGCATGGGTTGGATGGATACTTTCATGTACGACTCCATGTCGGTGAACCTGTACGTTCAAGATAAAAACGATCCCGGTCAGACTGTCAGCTATCTGTTTAAGTGGCTGCGTGCCGGTTGGGCCGGACTTAATGTTGTCCGCCCTAAACATATATTTGAAGGCAGCCAGCGTTTTGGTCGTGCCTTTACCACCCTGATGGAATCCGAGGATCTTCCCGAGCCTGCAGTTTTTGCTGCAAAGGTTCGTGAAATCGAAGCCCTGCCCAAGCAGGAAATGGATCATTATATTTCTGAATATTCCAAGCAGGTCGAGAATTTTGCTGCCAAGCATCCTGTTTTATCTGATGAATTCCCGGAAGTGTACAAAAACGGCAAGTATGCCGATAAGTTCACCCGCGAAGAGCGCGTAGGTGTTCTGGTTAAGGAATACGTTAAGCAGGCCATGGGCAAGCAATGTCTGATCTACGATAAGCTCGTATCCAATTAGCAGTGAGGTGTTCATGCTCTATTCTGAAAGTGAAGCGAAATTCAAGTACTGTCCCTATCTGATGACCAGCGATGACAAGATGAAATTCTGTCAGGGCACCATGTGTATGATGTGGCGTTATGCTGACAGCGAAAAAGGGTATTGCGGACTTGCCGGTAAGCCCGAAGAAAAGAAATAGTCCATCCATGACGGTCGCCCCATAATATGCCTAAGCCTTTTGTTTTTAAACTCGAAAAGGTCCTTGAGTTCAGGGAACAGGCGGAAGAGCAGGCCCGGCTTGCCCTTGCGGAAGCCTTGCGCCTGCATCAGGAGCACAAGAAAAAACTTTGGGCTATTGAAGAGCAGATCGCCGCTCACCGGAAAAAAAGATACGATAACTTATCAGCCAATGACATGTGGCTCTGGCAGCAGTATGACATGGCCCTCAAGGAGGACCTTCTTTCGGCACAGAACCGTTTGAAGCAGTTGGCCTTGAATTTGCAAAAATGTCGTGCAGAAGCTGTAAAAAAGTCAAAAGACCGTAAACTGCTGGAAAAACTTAAAGAGAATCAGGCGAAGAAATATCATGAAGAAGAAAGTCTTAAAGAACAAAAAGAGTTCGACGAAATGGCAACAATTCGCTTCAAACCTGAAAATTTCTAAAATACTTTTCTGCCTGATTTTTCTGGCACTTTTCAAGCTCTCCCTGATTGGGTCGCTGGGTTTTGACCTGACCGATCATCATGATGAGGTTAAAGAGGTTGTTGAGGCTGTGGTTGAAAGCAGTAATGTTGTACGTAGCGTTGTTACTCCCCCCCAGGCCATTGCCGCCGAAGCCGAAACAAAGGATAAGCCCAAGACTGCCGCTAAACCTTCCAAGCCTTCAAATATGCCGGAAGCTGACTGGAAGGCCCTTAAAGCCAAGGAAGATGAATTGGCGCGTAAAGAGCGTTCTCTGCGCACTCTTGAGCAGAATCTTGATAAGAAGCTTGCCGAGCTGAACAGCCTTGAGAAGCGTCTTAAGAAGATGATAGCCGATGCCGATGTGCTCAAAGACAAGAAGATCAAGCATCTGGTCGGTGTTTACACTGCCATGAAAGCCAAGCAGGCAGCACAGGTTATTGAATCTCTTGATACCGATCTCGCCGTCAAGATTTTGTCAGGAATGCGCGGTCGTAGTGCCGGGGCAATCCTTGGTTTCGTAACTCCCAAGAAAGCGGCCAAACTTTCTGAAGAGCTGACCAGATTGCAGACTCCTCTCGAAGAAAAATAGCAATTGCAAAGAATCAAACTTACCGTTGCCTATGACGGCACGAACTTTTGCGGCTGGCAATTGCAGCCCAGGTTACGCACTGTTCAGGGCGATCTGGAAAAGGCCATAGCGCGCGTTACCAAAACTCCGGTACGGGTCCATGGTTCCGGGCGGACTGATAGCGGTGTGCATGCTTTGGGGCAGGTTGCCCATTTTGATGTACCGGGCAATTTTGCGGCAGTGAAATGGCAACGTGCCTTAAATTCCCTGCTCCCTGATGATGTGACTGTTCTGGAAGCTCTGCCTGTCTCTACCGACTTTCATTGCCGCTACAGTGCCATCCGTAAGACCTATACCTACACTCTTTGGCTGGAAAACAATTTCTTTCTGCCTTGGCGCAGGCATTATGTCTGGAAATGTGGTCCGCTTGATTTTTCCGCCCTTGATCATGGTATGCAGTTTTTTATCGGCGAACATGATTTCTCTTCCTTCCAGAATGCCGGGACGGAAATTAAAACCACAGTACGCACAATCCATGAATTTAAACGTTATCCCGGACAGACCGAACAGGAAATGGTTCTTGAAGTCTGTGGTTCCGGTTTTCTTAAGCAGATGGTCCGCAATATGGTCGGCTGTCTTGTAAGGATCGGACGGGGTAAAGCCCAGCCCGAAATTGTCCGATCATTATTACAGATAAAGGACAGAACTGCGGCACCGGCTACAGCTCCTGCACAGGGGCTGTGCATGGCTGGCGTTTACTATGGAGAAACGGGTTGTGGCGGAACTGACACTGGACGGAACCAAACTCAGGATAGCGGAATCGACTGAGCAGTCTGATTCCCTGCAAAGAGTCTTTCCCGGATCATACTGGGAAGAACGGTTCAACCGTGCCGCACTAAAAAATAAATACGAACTCACCGCACCCTCTGTAGCCATGGAGGTGCAGTCCAAAGTCAAATCATTAAGCGAAACTCTCGCTTCCTTTCGTTGGCCTGATCAGGGATTTCCTCTGAGTAGCGGCCGCCTTGTGGTCAACGACCCTTTTCTTGATAAAAATATTTCTTCCTTGCTCATTCACAAAGATAACTATCAACGTTACTATCGTTATTACTCACGCGGTTTCAGTGGTGAGGCTGAAACTTCCCTTGGTGCCGGAAGTTATAAATTCGATATGGCTTTGGGGGCCTCTTTAAAAAGGCTTGAAGTGGAAGTAACTGAGGGCATGACCAATGATGAAGTTCTGGAAGCCGTCCGCGATGCGGTTAATGACAGTTCGCTTCCGGTGCAGGCGCGGATATTTAAACAGAATGCTGTCGGGACCAATCCTGATGATTTGCTGGGGACCGGCTCGGCTTTAGCTTTCTCTGTGAATACTGCTTACGTGGTTACTGAAGAAAATAGAGGTGAGAGTACTCAAGCTCTCGACGCAGCCAACCTTCTTTCTTTTAGCGACAGTAGCGGGCATCTAATCTCCAATCTGAATCTTTATGCCACGCAAAAGCCCATTGGTCCGGCAGAGGCAGGTCGATACGACCTTTCCAACGCCGTTGCCGGAGGTCCTTCGCAATATTTGAGCAAAGGATTCGACATTAATGCCGAGACAACCCTGAGTGCCGGGGATCATTCCATTGCTTACACCATCGGTTCTGAATCCGGGAATATTGATTTTTATGTTGAAGACGGAGAGACGTGGGATACGGTGTTGAGCCGTATTGCTAACGCCGCAGCTTCCACCTCTTCGAAGTTTGATGCTGAGGTGGTTGATGCCAAATTGGTCTCACCTGTTTATACCGGCGATGATTATTACCTGATTGACGGCAAAGCGTTGGGTATTACTGCGGTTAACCCTAAGCTCGGAGAGCGGTTGGAAATTGTGCCGGGGAGCGGCTTGGAAGTGCTGGGCCTGAATGTGACAGCCAACCCCGGTGGCGATGCCCGGATGACCGTGAATGGTTATACCGAAGTGCGAGTGCCCGGAGAATTTGCTTTGGACCGGGGCAGGGTGACTGTCGAGCTTGAGAATGGCTTCGGGGACAGTTTTCCTTTGCGGGTGGTTGATGCTGTTACGGAGATGGAGAAAAATGTCGGACTGATTACTGACGGCTATAATGATCTGCGTAAATCCATCCTGCCTGCTGAGGATCTGTTCCGTGAAGGCTTTGCTGATTTATGGCGTGATCCGGTTACAGATAATAAAGTCGATTTGGAATGGATCGGGCTTAAGGAGGTAGAGAAGGATAAGCTGCTCTGGTTTGATTCGGATGTGTTTTACGATGCCTTGCTCGCTAAGCCGGATGAAGTCCGCGAGTTGCTTGAGGATGAAGAGGATGGTCTTTTCTCCCGCTGGCAGGACGTTAATGAACGCATGATTGAAAATAAGGTCAGTTCCTACCTGATCCCGGAAACTTCATTGCCCGGACCATGGTTGCCGGAACCTTCGCCGCGTACAGAACTGGAACTGGAAGTCAAAAAGGAATTGGTGGATACCTTTGAAGATACTTTCAACTTTGCCCTTGATGATCCAACAGATGAAAACGGACGACTTGTTTCAACCAAGGGGTAGTTAAAACTTCGCAGCAATAATAGTCCGTTCTTCGGCATCAAAGCGGAATTTCATTTTTGGTGTAGTTTCTTTGATTTGCACGGTTTTACCGCCGATCTTAATTTCCACTCCGGGGTGAATTTTGCGGTGGACCCGGATTGAAAGCTGCTCAAGTGATTTGTAATAGTCGGTCTGATCCGTCATCAATTGTTTACGAATTTCCTTGAGTTTAAGCTTAATGCGATTGCGAAGCAGAAGAATTTGTTCCATCTGTTCCTGCTTGCCTTTGCTGGTGGATTGCATGATTGAGCTGTCGTCACCTTGACCGACGGTTTCATTGATTTTCAGCAGCCGTTCGCGCAATTGATCTCTTTCCGCAACAAGTTTTCTATTGATCGGTTGCTTGGCTGAGATGCCGATAACAGTCTTCACGCCGATTTCTGAACCGATCTCATTGGCTTCAATGCTGACATCAGAACTGACAACCCCGCCCTGAATGATGCCCTTGCCGCCTAAAGCACTGACTGGACCTTTGCAGCGAACGAGGCAGTTACTCATCTCATGCTTGATGATAATTTCATCTCCGCATTCAATGCGGGCATTGGAAGCAAATTGGGCAGTGATGACTCCCCCGGCCTTTATAAGACCTTTACCGGACATTACCAGACCGCCTTTGACCTCAAGATCTCCCCCGGCAGTTACGTCTGCCCCTTCAATGGAATCCTTGACTACCACATGCGCAGGCGCGTTTACAGTAAAGCCGTCCCGGATAGAACCGTTAACGTGCACCGAGCCTTTTTCGAGCTTGATATTGCCGGTGGAGTAATCCACGTCCCCCTTTGTCTCCAACACATCTTTGACCGCAAGGGTGTTGTCCTGAAAATGGACAATGCCGATAGCTGTTGCTTTGTAGGTAATGCCGTCATGCAAGGGTGCTACATGCGCACCGGTTTTGATTTCCAGCGGATTACCTCCGGGAGGCGGAGTCAGTCTGCCGTAGACATCTTCCCCGGCCTTACCTTCCACCGGGGGATGGATCTTGCCGATGATATCACCGGGGCCGACCATAGGGTGAACACCGCGATCCTTAAAATCTACGCGGTCATCTTCTCCAGTAGTGCCGATTGAGCTGGAAACGGTCTCTTCACGAGCGTATTCGAAATATCCGTTTTTTCCGGGAACAGGTTCAGTGCCGGTTACAATAACAACTTCCTGAGCAGTACCTGTTTCGCGTGCTTTTTTGATTGCAGTCTGACCTGTGACGTGTTGCAGCGGACGTGAAATTTCCATGGCTTCCAGCGCGGGCTCAAGGGCACTGAGCTCATACTTGAGACCAAAACAGTCATGAGGATAGAGTCTGGCGGAGACTTTCATCATGTCGTCGGAAATTCTGATCAGCGGTTCGACCACGATTTCATGGTCAAGGACTCTGACCAGACCGTAAATTTTGGACGTAAGTTTTCCGCTTCTGACTTCAAGAGTACAATTGCAGCCCTCGGCAAGGGTGAGGGGGGTCGGCTTGCCGGTATCTTGAGGTGTAATTTCTTCTCCTGCCAGATTCCGGCCTGCTGAAGCAGGAATTGCTTCGCTGAGAGTTCCGAATTCTGTGCCGGGCATTACCGGAAAATTCAAGTCTGCATCAGTTATAATCTGACCGTCTTCAGAATCCTGCGCATAGAGACCCCGGACAAGGGCAACGTTAATTATGCTCTTATCTTCGGAGGCCCGTTTCAGGGCGAACATGGCTCCATC
This sequence comes from Desulfovibrio sp. UBA2564, assembly GCA_002340305.1. Classification (GTDB taxonomy): domain Bacteria; phylum Desulfobacterota; class Desulfovibrionia; order Desulfovibrionales; family Desulfovibrionaceae; genus Maridesulfovibrio. The sequence goes on along the minus strand of DDLU01000182.1, from coordinate 9,176 downwards.
GTGATCCAGTTCCCCTCCTATTCCAGACCGCTTCAGCTCGGATTTCATCAACTCAAGGGATAGTTTTTTCCCGTTACCTTTCGCAGGTGTATACGCAGAAACAAACGCAGCCATTTTGTCGGGCGTCAGCTTGAATTCAAGCACTGTATCCCGGCTATCAATTTGGGTTGCTTTTACGTTGCGGAGGTCCGCACTACGGGTGGATGATTGTTCAGCCATGCTTCCCTTTTGAGTTTATTTTTGGGGCCCATTGCAAGAACCAGTTGATTCAAAAATGAGAAAATATTCTACCACAATTCTACAATATAATAGATTTGGTAAATATTCAAATAAACCAAGTAGAAACTTATTCGACTTTTTTTTATTTTCCTTTATGCATCATCCAAACCAGTTCCTCCAGTCTGGAGAGAAGTTTTGCGTATATCCCGCCGGCTCCGGGAGGCGGACCGAAAAGGCCGTTACGTTGCTCCCGCAAAGCTCTAGGGAATATAGAATGCGGTTCAAGGGTACGCATGGTCATGGCGAAACGTTCCGCAAGGAGATATCCGGTGACTCCCTCTTCAAAAATGGACATATATTTCATGAATTCATCTTTACAGGACTTCCACATCTGCACTGAATCCCCATTGGGTTCGAGCGATGCTACTTTGCAAATAAGTGCATAGAGGCTGTTTAATGCTGCACCGGGTATTCCACGCCTCCAGCCCAGTAACCATGGGTTGCGCCAGAAGAGCAGGAAGTGCCCCTGTCCAGTGGCGATGATGTCTTCAAGAGAGTTACGGATAGAAATAAGTTCGGGATCTTCCCATTTTATGGGCGTGTCAGCCAGCTCCCAAGCCGGAAGAGCCGGGCGTTCCTGCGGTTCCTGATCAAGCATGCGGTCAATAATGTGCGAGAGCCAGAGGTTGGCTTGCGGGGAAGCCGGGGTTTCAAGATGCGGATAGCTTAAGATGAAATTTCCTTTACCTGTCTGCCCGGAGACAACAGCCGGACGGTCATGCAGAAATTCCGGCAGCAGGGAGATGCCGTACATGTTCAGCCAGTCATTGAGGGTGCCTTCCGGAAGTGAACTGATGCACAGGTCCGCCACCCAGAAGTCTTTGCCCGGTTCGCGGTAGCGTCCAAGCGCAGTGGTGGAATCACATTTATTGGGTGAAAATTGTCCCGGCCACCAGACCGGAAGCAGGGCTCTTTCGCCTAATGATTCAGGAACCAGCGGATTGTTGCGGTCGAGTTGGACATTGATATGTCCGCTTAAAAAATGATGCAATCTGTTTTCAAAACCCTTGCGCTGCCAGCAGCTTAGGCCCAAACCTCCGGCGCCGGAAAGTCCAAGTCCGGCACCGCCGCAAAAACCGAGATAGTTTCCACCGCTGCCGACATATTTTTGGATTTCAAGGATTCCGGGACCACCAAGATGTAATGCCTTGCCTTTAGCCCAGCCGCCGGGAACGATAAGTGCTGCTGGAGGCTTGCCTGAAAGCAGCCCTTGCGCTATTTGATGCCCACGGACCAATTCATGGTCGATATTCCATGCTTCAAGGGCTCTTTTTACCAGCAGTCCCCAGATGTGGGAGTCATCCCATAGTATATAGATACTTGACATGTTCGTGTCTCTTTATAAGTGTGTGTAGCGCAAGTTGACGAGGCGAGTGCTTTTGTTTTTAACCCCTGTTCCGTAAATACACGGAAAAAGAGGGCAGGCAAAGCACATCTTTTTCAAAAAATATTATTATGAAACCAACTTAACAATGATTTATGCAACGGGAAGCCTGACAATCGGCGCCCCGCTACGTATTTTTTGTTTAAGAATTTATATTTAGACAGGAGTCCATTCATGGCGGAATCAAATCTCCCCAAAGGTTACGAACCTTGGGATGTAGAAAAAAAGTGGCTTGACCACTGGGAAGAGAACAAGACTTTCACACCCGATCCCGAAGCTGACGGCGATCCCTACTCTATCGTGATTCCGCCGCCGAACGTCACTGGTGTGCTGCACATGGGCCATGCCCTGAACATTACCTTGCAGGATATTCTCTGCCGCTACCAGCGTCAGCAAGGCAAGAATGTTCTCTGGGTTCCCGGTACCGACCACGCAGGTATTGCTACTCAGAACGTTGTAGAGCGTCAGCTCAAGACCGAAGGCAAGACCCGTGACGATCTCGGTCGCGACAAGTTTATCGAGCGCGTTTGGGAATGGAAAGAAGAAAAGGGCGGTCATATCCTTAAACAGATTCGTCGCATGGGCGCATCCGTTGACTGGGATCGTGAATGCTTCACCTTTGACGAAGACCGCGCTAAAGCTGTCCGCAAGGTTTTCGTGCAGCTTTACGAAGAAGGCCTGATCTACAAAGGTAACTACATCATCAACTGGTGTAACCGCTGCCACACCGCGCTTGCTGATGATGAAGTAGAACATTCCCCCAAACCGGGCCATTTTTATAACCTCAAGTACAAGCTTTCCGACGGTTCCGGCGACCTGACCATTGCCACCACCCGTCCCGAAACCATGCTCGGTGATACCGCCATCTGCGTTAACCCCGAAGATGGCCGCTACAAGCACCTTATCGGTAAGACCGCTATTCTGCCCATCGTAGGCCGCGAACTGCCCATCATCGGTGATTCTTATGTGGACATGGAGTTCGGTACCGGTGCGTTGAAAGTTACCCCTGCTCACGACATGAATGACTGGGAACTGGGCCGCAAGCACAACCTCGAAGTTCTTTCCGTGTTCGATGAAGACGGTAATATCAATGAAAACGGTCCTGAAAAATATCAGGGCATGTACAAAGATGATTTGCGCAAGGTTATCGTTGAGGACCTTAAAGCCGAAGGCGCACTAATCTCCATCGACGACCATGAGCATTCCGTTGGTGAATGTTACCGCTGTAAGTCTACCATTGAGCCTCATGTTTCCGAACAGTGGTTTGTCGCCATGAAGCCTCTGGCTGAAAAAGCCCGCGCAGCTGTTCCGTCCGAAACTAAGATTTTCCCCAACAACTGGGAAAAGGTTTACTACGAATGGCTGGATAACATCCGTGACTGGTGCATCTCCCGTCAGATTTGGTGGGGACACCGCATTCCGGCATGGACCTGTGAAGAGTGTGGTGAACTTATTGTGTCCACTGAAGATCCCACCAAGTGCACCAAGTGCTCCTCTTCCAAGCTCGTGCAGGAAGAAGACGTTCTCGATACCTGGTTTTCTTCCGCTCTCTGGCCTTTCTCAACCATGGGTTGGCCTGAAGAGACTCCGGAACTGGCCAGATACTACCCCACATCCGTGCTGATTACCGGATTTGACATCCTGTTTTTCTGGGTAGCACGTATGATGATGATGGGTATCCACTTTCAGGATCAGATTCCTTTCCATCATGTTTACATTCACGCTCTGGTGCGTGATGAGCACGGCAAGAAGATGTCCAAGTCCACCGGTAACGTTATCGATCCGCTGGAAATGTCCGACAAGTACGGTACTGACGCTCTGCGTTTTACCCTGACTTCTTTCGCCGCCATGGGACGCGATATCAAGCTTTCCGAGCAGCGTATCGACGGTTACCGCAACTTTGTGAACAAGATTTGGAACTCTGCACGTTTTGCGCTCATGAACCTCGATGGCAAGAAGCCCGAAACGTCCCTCGGAGATGCATCCGGCCTTGCTAACGAGTGGATTTTGCACCGTCTTGAAGAAGTTAAGGATACCATGCGTGAAGCAGTGGAAGCCTACCGCTTCAATGAAGTGGCCCAGACCATGTACAAGTTCATTTGGAACGAGTTCTGCGACTGGTACCTCGAAATGATCAAGCCGGACCTTTACAGCGACGATGCTTCCCGTAAAGACGCAACCCTGAAGGTCCTCTGGACTGTTCTTTCTGAAACCATGGTTCTGCTGCACCCGGTAATGCCTTTCGTAACTCAGGAAATCTGGTCCGTACTGCCCGGAATCGAAAACGGTGATATCGCAACTGTTGCCTTCCCCGAAAAGCGCGATAACTGCCGCAATGAAAAAGCCATCAAGGATATGGAACTTTTTCAGGGTCTCGTCTCCGCTGTACGTAACATCCGTACCGAGTTGATCATTGCTCCTTCCAAGAAGCTGGAACTCATCGTACGCACTGCCAATGACCAGTCTGCTGCGTTGATCAACGATAACATTGAGCTGTTCAAGGCTCTTGCCCGTCTGGATAACGTAACCGCAGGCCCTGAAGCAGAAGGTCCCAGCGCATCCGGCACTGCAGTTGTACAGGGTAACGAACTCTTTGTACCGCTGGCAGGCGCAGTAGACTTCGAGTCCGAGCTTGCCCGTCTGGATAAGGAATTTGCCAAGCTGGACAAAGATCTTGTAATGATCGAAAAGAAACTCGCCAACAAAGGCTTTGTCAGCAACGCTCCCGCAGCAGTTGTGGAAAAAGAGAAAGCCCGCTTGGAAGAGATCAACGATAAGAAAGCAAAGCTTACTGAACTCAAAGATAGACTCGTAAGCGTTATGGAATAGTTATTTAAATCGGGGAGGCTTTTTAAGTCTCCCCGATTTGATAAGTAACAATGGCGAAGCCCTAATAAAAAAGTTTGGGATTCTTAAATCCTTTTCAAAGGGGTTGAGGCCCCCGGTAGGGTCGCCGAAGGCATAAAAAGAGGGTGGATATATGGGTTTGGTTTATCTGATTGGTGCGGGTCCCGGTGATCCCGGTCTGCTGACTGTTAAAGCTAAAGAAGTGCTGGAAACCGCAGATGTACTCATCTACGACTATCTGGCAAACATCGAATTTCTGAACTACTGTAAAGCTGATTGCGAAATCCTTTACGTAGGTAAAAAAGGCGGCGACCACACCCTTCCGCAGGATAAAATCAACGAACTCATCGTTGAGAAAGCGCAGGAAGGCAAAGTCATTGCCCGTCTTAAAGGCGGCGATCCTTATGTATTCGGTCGCGGCGGCGAAGAAGCTGAAGAGCTGGTTGAAGCCGGAATCGATTTTGAAGTCATTCCCGGCATCACCGCAGGTGTTGCTGCTCCCGCTTATGCAGGTATTCCGGTAACCCACCGTGATTTCACCACTTCCGTATGCTTCATCACCGGGCATGAAGATCCTACCAAGGAAAAATCCGGTCACAACTGGGCAGTATACGCCAAATCCACCAGCACTCTCGTTTTCTACATGGGCGTGAAAAATCTGCCCATGATCGCTGAGAACCTGATTAAAAACGGTCGCGATCCCGAAACTCCGGTTGCCCTTGTTCGCTGGGGCACCCGCTGCAACCAGCAGTCTTTTGTCTCCACCCTCGAAAACGTTGCCGAGGAAGCAAAAGAACGCAAGTTCAAAGCTCCTTCCATCATCGTTGTGGGCGGAGTCTGCTCCTTGCACGACAAGCTGGCATGGTTCGAGAAGAAGCCTCTGCTTGGCAAAGGCGTTGTTGTTACCCGCGCCCGTGAACAGGCCAGCGGCCTTGTTTCTACCCTCGGTAAACTCGGTGCATGCGTGCACGAATTCCCGACCATCAACATCGAGCCTGTTGCTGATTACTCCGATGTTCAGGCTGAGATTAAAGGTCTTTCCAACTGGAATTGGCTGATCTTCACTTCCGTGAACGGTGTAAAACATTTCTTCAAGCAGATGGACGAAGCAGGTCTCGATGCCCGCGCATTTGGCGGAATCGAAATCGCCGCCATCGGCCCCGCAACCGCTGATGCTCTGGTCGAACGCGGCATCCGCCCCGACTTCGTACCCGAGAAGTACGTTGCTGAAGGCGTTGTTTCCGGACTGCTCGAAAAGGGAATCAAAGGCAAAAAGGTGCTCATCCCGCGTGCCAAGATTGCCCGCGAAGTGCTGCCTGAAGAGCTGCGCAAGGCCGGCGCAGAAGTTAAGATTCTGCCCGTCTACGAGACCGGACTTTCCGAGAATGATCCCGGTCCCATCGCCGAGGCTTTCGAAGCAGGTAAGATCGATTACCTGACCTTCACCAGCTCCAGCACTGTTGAAAACTTCTTCAACCTCATTGAACCGGAAGTCTTCCATAAATACAAAGACAGTGTGAAAATCGCCTGTATCGGCCCTATCACGGCCAAGACCCTCGAAGGGTTCGGTTATGAGCCGGATATCCAGCCCGAAGATTACACCATCCCCGCACTGATCGATACTCTGGTGCAGGAAGTTTCTGAATAGCTACTCAAAAGGAGGACCCACGCGGTCCTCCTTTTTTATTTGCCTCCGGCGGCTGGGGAAGGGGAGAGGCCCTTTTGCTAACGCTCAAAAGGTTTTCTCCCCTTCCCCAGACCCCATCCCCTCTTCCCAAAAGACGTTTTAGTAGAGCTTCGCTGGGTTTGATGGGAGAATGGACTATTTTCTGCACAACTAGGTATCAACGCGGCGAAGCCCCGATAAAAGTTTTTGAAGAGTCCAGAGAAACTTTTTACAAAAAGTTTCTTTGGCCCCCGGAGGGAAGACTAACCAGTGCAGGTCTTACAAATCTTGAGATTGCTGAAATCCCCAGCTTGATACTGGCGGATCAGTGAGATGAAGTGATCGGAGTTCCAGATTTCTTCAAGGGTGTTTTTATAGAGGTTGCCCAGAACCACTGTTCTGCGCCAGTCATGACAACAGAGGATTACATCACCATTGAAGAGTACATAGGCCTGTTTCAGGAAAAGATCACAGTCGCGCTTAAGCTGGGGTTTGCGTGCGCTCAGTCCGCTGATATCATCCCCGGCGCGGTTGTCGAGTTGATGGATTTTGAAGGTTACATCACGCTTGGCCCAATGTTTTTTAGCGTACTCCAGCTCATCGTGAACGATGGTGGTATCAAGGGTGGTGATGGAAACTTTAGGGCGCTTGGCACCTTTTTTTTCCTTGATGTTGAGAAATTTATCGATGTTATCAAGGATGTTGAATTTTTTGATGCCCATGGATTCAGTGTAAGTCTCAGCAGAGTAGCCCTGTACGGAAACCCAGAGGTGACGCAGACCTGATTCGATGAGTCTTTCACTCATATCCTCATTCAGCAGAGCACCGTTAGTGTTGATTTTAGTGCGGGTGAAGGGCTTTTTGTGCTTTTCAATGTAGGCGATACGCTCAGGCATTTTTTTATCCATGAGCGGCTCATTCATTAAATAAGGGCTGACACGGCCGATGAAATGCTTGCTGGTTTCGTCGATGATTTTTTTGAAAAGATCATCTTCCATATGGCCTTGAGGCTGTGTATCATGGGTGTGTTTCCAGCCGCAGAACAAACACATGGCATTACAGTAGCTTGTTGTTTGAATCTGAATGGCGCGCGGGAAAGAAGGGCGGGGACGTTTTTTATCTTTAATCCAAGTCATTAACTGCTGGAATTTACCTTCGCCTTCCGCAGGCATATAATATTCACCCATGTGATTTTACTCCTTGTAAAATTTATGCGGGTTAATTTAAGTATCGGTATTCGGGAGGCCGAACTTATAATGAGTTGACAAGCAGTGTCAACGTGTATGGAGATTGATTAAATGAGTGTACTTGTTGAATTGACAATTTTTCCCACTGATAAAGGTGAGAGTGTCAGCCCTTATGTTGCACGGGTTGTGAAGATTATTCGTGAATGCGGCCTGCCTTGCCGGCTCGGTCCCATGGGCACCTGCATTGAAGGTGAGTGGGATGAAGTGATGGGCGTAGTGACCAAATGTTATAAGTCCCTTGAACCCGATTGCGAACGCATTTATATGCTGATGAAAGCCGATTGCCGCAAAGGTGCGGTTGACAGGCTGCACGGCAAAGTGAAATCTGTTGAATCTAAACTCTAACCGGGGTCGGTTTGGAGAATTTGATGAAATCATTTAAACCCGTTGGTTTAGGGCCGCTGTTGCTGGTCCTCATGGCTCTGTCCGGGTGTGCTCATCTCGGTGTATCGCATTTAGATCGTCAGTCATGGAAGCTTGAGACACCACGCACTATGGATATGGAATTCATGAAATTCGACTACGAGATCGTGCCGCGTAAGGATAGTTTCGGATTACGCGGAACTGCTTACGTGAAAAAGAACAGCGTTCCCATGTGGGTCGGATGGATCGGAGAACTTTGGATTCAAGGTTATCTATCTGACATGGACGGGGAGGTGCTGGCGCAAGGATTACAGGTTTTTTCGCCGGAAAAGCTGGAAGCAGGGAAAGGTATTTCTTTTGATTTCGAACTCAAGCCGGATCAACTGGATTCCGGGCCTTTGTATATCTCATTCGGGTACAGAATGGCTCTCTATAAAAGCCGTGAAGACAACAACGGACCGCCGTTCATGGCAATTGAACGCGCTGTGTATCAATAGAAGAGTTATATCTCTGGTGGCCAAGGAAACTTTTATTATGCTTCACAGTTTTGATTTATAAATAGGTTAGTTATTTTAGAGGGCAATCAATTCCAGATCGCCCCAAGCTCCTATTTTTGAATCGTATTGGACGAAAACACCATCAAGCCCGTGTTCTGATAGAGCGCGGGCTTTTTTTATTACTAAGGGAACATCAGCAGGGGACTTGAGCAGGTTGGCAAGTGATGTTGCGGCAGCATCGGCAAAGCGTGCATCTTTAGCGCGTACTGTGACCAGATCGCCGCTACCAAGGCTGAGTGAATGACCAATGGTACCTGAAGATGAGCAGACAGAAAGAGGGAAGTCAGCTGCTTCGATGGAAAGTCCGATCTTTGCCCCGGAATCAGGCTCTGAAAGCAGGGCCACTTTGCGCGCAGAGGTGGAGTGCATATAAATATCGCCGCCATTTTCTACGATAACATTACTTGAGTAAGGCAGAAGCCGGTTCGCCACGTACTGCGCAACAGCACCGGCAACAGCAGCCATGGGACCGACTCCACAGGCCATGCCACCATCTGCCATTGCTTTGATTACCGGATGGACACCATCAGGAACAGCTACCGGAACAAGGCTGGTCGCAAATTCAGGATTGAGCACAAAATGGGCCTGCAAAATCCCACGAATTTCGTGAACAGCATCCAGTGCCTGCTCTTTTAAATTTTTTTCAGCGACAATAAATAAGTCTGTCTGCTCAACAACAACCTGAAATGAAGTTTCGGTTGCAGAAAGAGCGACGTTGTCACGGTAGGCCCGGGTGTGATCTGTATGAATCTTTTTACTCAAGGTGCAGTCTCGAAATTTAGCAGAAATTTGGAAGTGGTAGCGGCAAAGCCTTATTAAAAGGTTTTGATTCG
>DDLU01000181.1 GCA_002340305.1 Desulfovibrio sp. UBA2564 | reverse complement strand
TATCGGCTATATGCCGCAGTACACGACTGCCTCCAACAGTTTTCCCATAACGGTTCGTGATGCTGTGCTTATGGGTAAGGTTTCTCCCGGTTTAAAGGGGGTGTTTGGGTTGGGGTTTGGAAACGGTTCCGGCGGGGAAGTTGAAAGGGCTTTAGAGCGTGTCGGTATGCTGGAACATATTGATCGCCGTGTTTGCGATCTTTCCGGAGGGCAGAAACAGCGGGTATTTATCGCCAGAGCCATTGTGGACGAACCGAAAATGTTGCTTCTGGATGAACCTGCTGCCAGTGTTGATCAGGCCGGTAAAAGCGGACTTTATTGTTTGCTCAAAGAACTAAATGCTGAAATGACAATTGTAATGGTCAGCCATGATATTTCCGTTCTGGGACAGGGAGTTAAATCCGTGGCCTGTGTTAACCGTAAGGTCCATCTGCACGATCAACCGAAAATTACCCGTGAGTTACTCAGTGAAGCCTATGGCGATTCAATTGAAGGCAACTGCCCCATTGAACTCATCACTCACGGAGACCTGCCGCACCGGGTATTGGAATTTCATCCCGGATCAGATGATAATGAAGGAGACTGGAATGCTTGAGGCACTGAGTTATGACTTTATGCAGAATGCGCTCATTGCCGGATTGCTTGCCTCGATCATCTGCGGGATTATTGGTGCACTGGTAGTGGTTAACAGAGTAGTACTCTTAGCCGGCGGTGTTGCCCACGCGTCATATGGCGGTGTTGGACTGGCTTTCTTTCTAGGACTACCCATGCTTCCGGTTACTGCCGGATTTGCAGTTTGCGCGGCCTTGTTGATGGCACTGGTGACTATGAAAGTAAAGGAACGCGCTGATACATTCATCGGGGTAATGTGGGCCGCAGGCATGGCCTTGGGTATTATCCTGCTGGATATCACCCCCGGCTATAATGTTGATTTAATGAGTTATCTTTTCGGTGGCATCCTCGCTACGCCCAAGCCTGATCTCATGCTCATGGGCGGCATGGCCGGGCTTGTCCTGCTGGTGGTATTCACCTGCTACAAGGGGTTCTGGGCCATGTCCTTTGATGAAGAATTTGCCCGTTCGCGGGGAGTCCCGGTAACTTTGCTCTATTTCATCATGCTGGCCTTGATTGCACTAAGTGTAGTTATGGTTATCCGCGTGGTCGGATTGATTCTGGTCATTGCTTTGCTGACCATTCCACCACAGATTGCCGAGAGCCGAACCTCATCCCTGTTCTCCATGATGGTTCTGTCTTCCGTTTTGAGTATGGTATTCTGCGTGAGTGGATTGCTGCTTTCGTATCAGTTGAATCTCTCTTCCGGTGCGACGATCATTGCTGTCAGTGTGGCGGGATTTTTGTTGTCGGCGGCTGTTGGGCGGCTGCAAAGAGTAACCCGGTAAAAAAACGGTTTTGGTTGACGGGGTGCATATCAGGGGGCATGCCAAACCAGGAGTTTTAATTTTTAAACTCTTCCGCCTTTATGCTCAATGGCCTGAGGGCGGGGTTGGGTACATTTCAGACGAAATTTTTATGTTAAAAAGGGCGGTCCCAGATGAGGGACCGCCCTTGTGAATTTTATTGAAGTTCAAAACTAGGATTGCATATTTCGGATCAGTTCCTTGATGTTAGTGGCGAGTTTCGCAACTTCAGCAATTGCCATAGAGGACTGCACAGTGGTTTCAGCAGATTCTGCTGAGATGACATTGATTTCTTCGGTTGCCCTGCTGATCTGCTCACTGGATGCTGATTGCTCTTCTGCAGCAGCTGCAATGCCTTCAATTTGATCTGCGGATGCTTCAACCATACGCACGATTTCATCCAGTGCATCACCTGACTTAGATGCCAGTTCAGTGGATTCAACAATGGATTCAACGGCGTTTTCAGTGACACTGATGTTGGTCTGGGTGCTTTCCTGAATGGAAGTGATAGCCTCGCCGACTTCCTTAGTCGCATCCATGGTTTTTTCAGCCAGCTTGCGGACTTCATCAGCAACAACCGCGAAACCTCGTCCGGCTTCACCTGCACGGGCAGCTTCAATGGCGGCGTTGAGGGCCAGTAGGTTGGTCTGGTCTGCTATATCAGTAATGACGTTCATAACTTTACCAATGGAATCGGTGCGGACTCCGAGTTCCTGCATGCTGGATTTGAGTTCTTCTGAGTTCTTCTCAAGAGCTTGAATGGAGCTGACTACCTGTCCTACAAGTTCCTGACCTTCAATAGCCTTGCCTTTGGTATTGCGGGCATTTTCAGAAGCCTCGGATGCACTTCTTGCCACTTCCATAACTGTGGAGTTCATCTGCTCCATGGCTGTGGCTGTTTCACTGGCCCGCTGTTGCTGAGTTTCTGCACCACGGCGGGATTCGTCAACCTGTGCCGAAAGTTCGTCAGCTGCGGAGGCAAGCTGGTCGGATATCTCATCAGCATCCCTTGCTGTCTCGGCGATAGTGTCGCGCTGGGCGGTAATTGCTTTTTCATTTTCCCTAATGGCTGTGATGTCATTCATAACCATGAAAGCACCGATAAGCTTCTTATCAAGGTCATGCAAGGGAGCAACGTCGATGATAGCGTAGAATTTTTTGCCGTTAGCAGACTGGCCCTGTATTTCAATTTCAGAGAAGCTTTTCTCTTCTTTGATACAGCTGTCGATGGTGTCCTGAATTTTTTCGATGGTAAGCAGTTCACTGGATTGTTTACCTATGTAACTGTCAGGAGCACCGCTCAGTCCGAACTGATCAACAAGATGTTTGTTGATGAAAGAAACTTTCTTGTCGAGGTCCACAACCACGCAGGGCAGGGTAAGACCACTGAGCAGACCACTGGAGAATCCCAGTTTATTTTTCAGTTCAAGGACCATGGACTTAACTGAATTAATGGTTTTTCCGACTACGTCGTCCACATCGTATTCAAGTTCTGAGTTATAGTCTCCTTCAGATACCTTTGAAGTAAAATCAGATAGTTGCTGCAAAGGTCTGGTAGTCGTCTTAATCATCATCAGCAGGATGATTGCAGAGATGGAAAGAGCAATTACAGCAATGATGACGTTGGTAATGAATATTTCACGATCGACACCATGTGACATGTCAGATTTGTTTATCATGAAGGCGAAGGACCATTTCCATGGTTTGAAATAGGTAATGTACGCAGCCTTTTCTTCGCCCTTGAAGTTGTATTCAATTTGACCTTCCTCTGTCTGCTCAAAAAGATTCCAGAAAGGTGCGTCTTTGAGGTTTTTGCCTGTGAGGGTCGGGTGAAGCAGAATTTCACCGCTGTGGCTGAGAATTGTTGCGTATCCTTTGCCACCGACATTGGCAGCCAGCACTGATTTCTTAAAGGATGCGGTCAGGATTTTACGTCCTACATAAATGACACTGACAATATTGCCGCGCAGGTCGGTCATGGGCTTGTATGCGGTGATATACCAGGCATTAACAACGAATGCCATGCCGTAGTATGCTTTACCGGACATTACGGTCTGGTATACTGGGCTGGATTCAGGGATGTAGGTGCCTGTGGCCCTGTTGCCGTCAAGCTTGAGCACGTTTGTGGATACGCGCAGCAGTTTTCCGGGCAGGACTTCGAAAATTGTGGCTGTTCCGCCGATATCGTTCTTAAGTTCGTCAACGATGTCGTACTTGTTGTTGACGGGCATACCACCGAATTCAAGGCTGGGGATGGTTACGGTTTCACTTTTCTTAGTAATCTGGTTAGTGATTGTAACTTCTAAGGGGTGGCGTTTGTTAAGTTTTGGGAAACCGAGAGAAAAAATCTTTCTATCAAGGATGTCGATATCCGCTTTTACCTTATCCATGAGGATGTCATTTTGAATCTCCATGAGTGAATGGACACTTTCGGCGATTGATTTCATGGAAGTCTGCCCTAGTTGGTGCAGCGAATCCTGAACCTTGTAAAGGTTGATTCCGGTCATAAATATAATAGTAGCCAGAACGATTGATACTGCTCCAAGCATAAGCTTAGTTTGAAATGCCAGCTTCTTAAACATGCTCTCTCCTGATCCAAGGTTAGATGCGTTTACCGGTAAAATATGTGCGCTCTCCCTCTCGCTCACATTAACCGGATCTGAAATAAGATTAAGGAATGTCGGTCAGGCACTCCATCAGAACATTTAATGTTTCGGCATGGTTTATTGTGTATTGCCCCGTGAAAATCTGGCTAAAAGCCGGACCACCGCATTTTCTTTTTCATGCTCGATGCGTGATATCCCCGGCGCGGCTTTGGCATAGTAGACAATTACACTATCTCCCTGTGATATCCTCCTCCAAAAATTGCTTTGTACAACTGCGACCCTTTCGCGTGGTAAGCCGGAAGGATCAATAAAGCGATACCTGACAATCTGATTTGTATTGGCATCATTTTTAGAGTCATGCTCGCTTATTCGGACATTTTTATCAATAACTATACCTATAACCTTCTTTTCTCCGAACGCCCGGATCCTTTCAAGTCTGATTTCTTTGTAGGGAATAAAGAAAAATACGGCAATAATTAACAGAGCCGCAACTAATGCGATTTTGTTTTTTACGCCGGAAGAAGATATAGATTTAACGTACAGCATGTTTTTCCGTACCACCTGTATGCTTATGGGGCAAGCCGATTGACCCCGATTAAGACAGGCGGGGGAGATAATGAGTAGCCTTCAGAAGACAGGACAATGGCGGTTTTTCGCCGTAGGTGAGTGGTGCGGTGAAGAGCCTTTTGAACAAAGGGAGCGTTGCCGGGAGGAACTATTGCGCAAGGTGGATATAGCCGGGATTAAGCTTGATGAAAATGCATGGGTCTATGATGAAACCAAGTGCGCGCAATTAGTGCTTGAGGTTTGTCCTGACAGGGGCGCAGCTGAAGATGCTGCCCGGAAACGGGATTGTTCCGGGCTGAACTTGCGTGTAGTGAGGGAATTTGAATAATTAATTTTTGGCTAGAGCCATTTTCAGGCCGAGACCGATGAAAACAACACCGGAAAGAGCTTCTAATTTTTTTTTGAGTTTACCATCGGAAATTAAATGGCGAACCTTGCCCAGTGCTAAAGCGATGAAGCTGAACCAGATGATCCCCATGCTGAAATGGATAGTCATCAGCAGCAGCTATTGACGCAGAATGGATTCATTCGGAGAAATGAATTGCGGCAGCAGTGCGAGATAAAATATTGCAACCTTGGGGTTTAGTACATTGGTCAGGAATCCTTCGCGGATAGAAGCTGATATGCCTTTACTGCAAGGTTTTGCGAATATCTTGGTTTCCTCTTGCTTTCTGCTGTTTCGCAGGGACTGGATGCCCAGGTAAATGATGTAAAGTGCCCCGACCAGTTTGACCATTTCAAAAGCGGTTGCTGAGTTCATGAGGATCATGGACAGACCCAGTGCCGAAGCAAGGGCGTGGATAAACAAACCGGCATTAATCCCCGCAACAGTACACAGCCCGTCCGCAGTGGAGCGGGTCAGGGTGTTGTTAACAACCAGCATTGTGTCAGAGCCGGGGGTGATGGTCAGAATTGCCGCAACCGGAATGAAAGCCAGAGTCAGTGCGTCCATTTCAGACTCCTTGGAGCAGGCCGAATTTCTTTAACTCAGTAAGAATCTTTTCTTCAGTGATGGGTTTCGTCATGTATGAAAGGGCTTCACATTGGAAAAAAGCACGTGAAGCCTTTGTGTTGTCATCAAGCGCGGTGGTCATAATAGCCTTGGCCTTCTTGTCTTCAGGTATTTGTCTTACCTGCTCTATTGCCCTGATTTTTTCGAGGGTTTGCAGTCCATCAATTCCGGGCAGAACAATATCCATGAAGATAAGGTCAAAAGGGGTGCCCTCGAGCCATTTTTTTTCAAACTTATCGAGAGCTTCCTCACCACTAACAGCAGAATCGATATTAACGCTCCGTCCTTCAGTGATATTTTTCAGTATTTCCATGAAAAATATCCTGCTGGTATTGCTGTCTTCGACTATAAGAATTTGCATATTGAAATTATGCCTGTTCCCCACTTAAGTAGGGTTCGAGTTCGTGAACCGCTTCAAAGAGGAAGTGGTCGATAAGTTCGCAGAAGAGGTGTCCAGCTGCAATATGCACTTCCTGAATGATGGCAGTGTCTTTACTGGGAACGCTGATGATATGATCACAGATGGGCAGCATTTCGCCCGCGCTGATGCCGGTCATACCGACAGTGACCATACCTTTGCGTTGGGCTTCCTTGAGTGCGCTTATTACGTTGGGGCTGGTGCCTGAGGTGCTGATGCCGATAAGTACATCACCGGGCTGTCCCAGAGCTTGAACCTGCTTCTCGAAAACCATCTCATATGAATAATCGTTACCGATGGCGGTAAGGATCGAAGAATCAGTTGTGAGTGCGATACCGGGTAGGGGCGGTCGTTCAAGTTTAAACCTGTTTACGAGTTCTGCCGCAAGATGCTGGCAGTCCGC
>DDLU01000275.1 GCA_002340305.1 Desulfovibrio sp. UBA2564 | reverse complement strand
TCCGGCGGCTCTCCGAGGGCCAGAGAAACTTTTTGGAAAAAGTTTCTCTGGATTCTTCAAAAACTTTTATTGGGGCTTCTCCGATTTGGCTTGATAGACGTATTTAATCGATTAAAACGTTTTGGTTTTTTTAAACCCTTTTGACACAAATCCGCAGGAAAGCGGATTTGCCCGGTGCCTGAAAGGCAACGCCCGAAGGGATAAGACCCAGAAAGGGGCGCAATAAAAAGGGTTTAAGCCCCCGGAGGCGAAACCTTTTAAGTAAAGCGCGGAGCGCATCAAGATAATATGGACAAAGGAAAAAAGAAATTAGGTCCGGCTTTTGCCAGATGTTTTCTGCGCTCGTATTTTGTGGGAGCGGGTTTCAATACCCGCGGCCTGCAGAATATCGGCTTTTCCTATGCCATGCAGCCCGGCCTTGAGGCTATATACGAAGACCATGCGGAACTTGTTCAGGCCCGTAGACGTTATGTGAAGCATTACAATTCACATCCGTTCTGGGCTCCGCTCCTGGTTGCCATTTTTCTCTCTGTGGAAATGCAGATTAAAGATGGGCGTTTCCCGGTACAGTTGCTTGATAAGTTGAAAAACACGACCAGCTACACATTGTCGGCCATCGGGGATTCATCTTTCTCCGGAAGTGGTTTGATTTTTTGGGCCTTGGCAACTGTGAACATGCTACTGTCTGGTCATCATGTGCATGCTATGATATTCGGTTTAGTGTCCTTTGGCACATTACAATCGTTTAAGGCTTTCACTTTTTGGTCCGGTATCAATAAGGGGCTGGGATTTCTTGATGAACTTAAGCGATGGGACTTGATTAATTGGGGGCAGAGGCTTAAATACGCTAACGCTTTTCTTGTATTGCTGATCTGGTTCCAGCTCTGGCCCAGTCCGATGAACGGATTTGAGTGGTACGGAGGCACAGCAGCCCTCGGAGCTTTGGGCTGGCTGGTTGCTACCGGCAAAATCGCACGTGAAATAGTTGCGGTACTGGTTGTGATTATCGGGCTGATGACAATACACATGCTGTAATTTTTTCTTTTGAAGAAATAAGATATAAGGATTAATAACAAATGACTGAAGAGAGCGTACTTCGCGAAGGGACCCCGGCTGACGGGGAGGCAATTGTCCGGACAGTGGTTGTAAGCAACCAGTTGGGTTTGCATGCCCGTCCGGCGGCTAAGCTCGCGCAGGAAGCCCAGAATTTTGCAGCAGACATAATTGTTGTCTGCGAATCTCAGGAAGTCGATGCCAAGAGTATTCTTGATGTACTCACCTTAGCGGCAGCGCAGGGCAGTCTCCTTGAACTCCGGGCGGACGGTTCAGATGCCGTGGCGGCCCTTGATTGCCTTGAGGAACTTTTTAAAAATAGATTTGGCGAGGACAAGTAAGTGGCCAGAGCGGTCGTCAGCGGGATTTCCGTTTCAACAGGTATAGCCATCGGTAAGGCTTTTTTTCTTAACCGCAGTATCTCATCCAGACTGCCGCGGCAGACTTTACCCGCGCATATGGTGGAGGGCGAGAAAGAGCGGATGAAAAAGGCTTTCAGCGATGCTGTGGAAGAACTTACAGCGATTCGGGCCAAGGTTCCCGAGGATCTGAAAGAACACCAGTTGATCATCGATTCCCACCTGATGATGCTCAAAGACCCCAAGCTTCAATCCTCTGCCCTTAAATATATCGACGATCTCAAGATCAATGCTGAATGGGCCTTGGACAAGGCGGTCAACGACCTTGAAAAAGCCTTTGGTGCTCTTGAGGACATCTATATCCGCGAACGCATGCAGGACGTGCGTCAGGTGGCTTTGCGGGTTCAGGCTAAGCTTATCGGCGGTGAAGCGAACCTGCGTCCGGTAGAAGGGCGCGTGGTGCTCATGGCTCACGACCTGACCCCGGCGGATACCATTGAGCTGGAAGTTAACAAGCTCATGGCTTTTGTAACCACTCTGGGCGGTAAAACTTCGCATACCGGGATTCTGGCACGGACTCTAAACATTCCCGCACTCGTTGGTGCAGAAGAGTTGGAAAAGTCCGTTGTAGATGGTGATCTGGTAATCATTGACGGTCTGGCCGGTAAGGTGCTGGTTGATCCTTCTGATGAAGAACTGGAACGTTACTACACTCTAGAAACCCAGTTTGATGATTATCAGCGGACGATTATCCGGGGCTGTCAGCTTCCGGCGGAGACCGAGGACGGGTACCGGGTTCAGGTTAATGCGAACATTGAACTTTTCGAAGAAGTCGCTGCGGTTATCGATAATGGAGGTGAAGGTATCGGCCTGTTCAGGACTGAATATGCCTATTTGAACCGCACAGATCTGCCTACTGAAGACGAGTTGGCGGAAAAGTATTCAGAGCTGGCGGCGATCATGGCACCGCGACCGGTGACTCTGCGAACCCTTGATCTCGGTTCAGATAAATTTATGGCCCATTTCGGGGCACTTGATGAGGCCAACCCGGCCCTTGGTTTACGGGCCATGCGGTTTTGCCTCAAACATGAGGAACTTTTTAAGACTCAGCTTCGGGCAATGCTCCGGGCCAGTGTGCATGGCAATGTGTCCATGATGTTTCCCATGATCAGCGGTCTGAAAGAAGTCTTGCAGGCTAAAAGTGCTCTTGCCCGTGCACAGCAGGAGTTACGTGAAGAGGGAATTCCTTTTGATAAGGATATGCCCATCGGGGTTATGATCGAGCTTCCGGCGGCGGTTATGATTGCTGAGATTCTAGCTCAGGAAGTGGATTTTTTCAGTAT
>DDLU01000191.1 GCA_002340305.1 Desulfovibrio sp. UBA2564 | reverse complement strand
AATGTCTGGGACGTAAAGGAATCAAAACCAAGATAATCCGTACAATCCCGGCTAAACTGGCCCGCTGGCGAGCGGAGAATAACCTCGAAGTACCACGCCTGCCCCTGCTGGCACCGGATTGCGGACTGATTCCATCGGGCATCGCCCCGAAGATTCTCTCCCCGGCATCCGGTACACCCTACCTGCTGCGCAAGGACACCCCGCTGAAATTCCAGCAGATCGCTCTGAAAGCTGAGGCCGGACAGGACAGCGGAACCCTCTACTGGTTCCTTGATGGGCACTTGGTCAGTCAGGGTAAATTTGATGAAAAGCTATTTACTGAAGTAAGCGTCGGGAAACACAGGATTTCAGTGAGTGATGAGATCGGGCGGGTGGATGCTGTTGAATTCGAGGTGCGCTAGCCCCACCGATCCCCAAGTGCCCGAGAAGCAATACAGCACCCCGCCGCCATAGCTGACCATTAGATAATTTCCGGTAATGATATGGTGCTGTTGAAGTCGCCAAGGTGCGGTCCGGTAGTCAATGGGATGTCCTCAGTATTCTTTTCTATGGAATATGCCTTTTCCTCTTCCATACCGCATTTGATGAGATATTTACGGAACTCGTCATCTTCCAACAATTCCTGATCAACCACACGCATGAATTCGAACATGTGACGATCCACGCCCATCTCATTAATCATATCCTGCACCAGCTCCGGGATGTGCAGGTCTATCTCATTGTGAAATTCTTTTCCGGTGAAGCCGTGGTAATAATTGTCGAAGCAATGCTTAACCGCCTGCGCAAAAAAGTCTGCATCAAAAAGATGACGGGCATCGATGGGTTCTTCATTGGCATCCAGACCGCAAAGCTCCGGCTCCTGTACCCGGAACCAGCTTCCAAGCACCAGCAGGATAGACATGAAATGTGAACCGATAGCCCGATAAAACGGGTCGCGTCCCGGCTTCATGACCTGCAAATGTTCAAAGTCCCGCAGCCCTGACCGCCCGAAGTTGGGATAGCGACAGGAATCCAGCCAGCGGTCCAACCTTCCGAATCTGCGCCATTCATAAACACCTTCGTCAGTGCGGCGCGTGGCCTGTACCCGGTTATGAAAAAGCGGAATGGGTGCATCATGAACTATCCCCCGTCCGGCAAGTTCCCCGAGCAGAAAAGAGTTACGCCCCATGATTTCCAGCATTTCCTCTGCACAGCAGCGTTTACCTTCACGGTCATCATTGGGGTAGACAAAGTAGTCATTATGGGCATGGTAAGCCATGGCGTAAAGCTCATCGTGCAAGTTTTCCGGCGCATCGGCTGGCATACCTTCCAACTTGAAAACCACATGCCCTGCGATGGTGTAGGGCTGTGGACAATCAAAGCGCATTCCCTCAGGCGGGCCATCCGCACAGAGTCGTTCCATCCAACGTCCTTCAAGGTGCAAACCTTCAGGGTCTTCACCTTTGCGCAAAATTTTAACTGCGAAAATACGCTGCTCACCTTCAGCCTGCATGACCGCGCTACGCCCGGAGAAAACGGGTTCACCAACTACTTCAGCATTCTTGAGCAGAGTCTCCCACTTCACGGTCGGCGCAAAACCGGAAAACGGTTCCGGTTGCTCAGGCAGGAAAATATCAAACGGCAGCACACCCAGTCCCCCGGAGGCTTCAATAGATGCGTATTTTTTGCAACTTGATGCGGCCTGAACCTGTAATCGCAGGGCTGAATGTGAAACATCGCAATCCGGACAACCATGGCAAATAGCCGCCATGGCTTTGGCGCACTCACGATAAAGAAGCTGTGACATACGCTGGGAGCTGTAGCGCTGCTCAATCAGAATATCCCAAACCGCGTGCAGAATGTCGTTATCCGCACACTGCGGTTCTTTCTGGAGCAATGAGCGCAGGTTACGCACGTCCATATAGGCAGCACTAAATTCCCGTTCCGGGGTCAGTCCCCGAGCATATGCTGTGGCTTCATTTTTTCGCAATTTATTCCTCGCAAATTTTCTCTGGTGGCAGAGTTATCTTAAAGCCGGGAATTAAGCCAGCAGTCAGGTTCCTGTGCATCGGTTCGTCTAATAAGTGTCTCTTTTTTGTATCTGTTCTTTTGATTGGAGACACTGGAAAACGTGATGTAAAGGTAAACGGATTGTCAAATTTGGAGGCAGAATGAACACGATAAGTGAAACAATTGACCACAGTAACCCGGATGCCGCATCCGGTGACGTTGCGCATATTTTTGCTGGTTTAGATATTGGATCAACAGCGACCAAAGCTGCTATTATCGATGGTTCCAGCAAAAAAGTTGTTGCAGTCGCCGAAAGAGCTACGGGCTGGGCACCCAAAGAGGCTGCCGAAGGAGCATTGGACGATGCCCTTGCGCAACTGGGTATTTCCGGTGCTTTGATAAGCAGGACTGTAGCCACTGGCTATGGCCGCAAGATGGCTGCCGCTGATAAACAGGTAACTGAAATTTCCTGTCACGCACTTGGTGCCAAACACTTGGTATCCGATGCAATGACGGTACTGGATATTGGCGGTCAGGATTCCAAAATGATTGCTCTGAACAACGATGGAAGCATTCGTGATTTCCTCATGAATGATAAATGCGCAGCCGGGACCGGACGCTTTATTTCCAACATGGCGACAGCACTGGGCATTTGTCTCGATGAATTTGGTGTCTTCGCAGCGAGGGGAACACCTGTTCCCATCTCGAGCATGTGCGCTGTTTTCGCAGAATCAGAAGTGATCGGCCTGACTGCATCCGGTGCTTCCCGCGAAGACCTTGCTGCCGGAATAATTCTGTCCATTGCCAAACGTCTGACTAGCCTTGCTGGACGAATCTCATTTACTCCGACAATTGCCTTTACCGGGGGAACTGCAAGGAATGCGGAATTAGCCCAGTGCTTTTCCGAAGCCTTAGGTGTAGAACTTACCGCCCCGCCCTTAGCTCCATTCGCAGGAGCTATCGGTGCTGCTCTAATTGCATCCAGATAACAACACAAATCTTTTTACTCAGAGGGAGACTGACAACATGGGCTATGCATCCATCGACAAATTGACAACAAGAGCGGAAAAAAATCCTTTGGAAGTTGCCGCGGCTAAAGAGAATGGACAGAAAGTCTTCGGATTTTACTGTCTTTACTCCCCGGTTGAAATTGCTTTGGCAGCCGGAGGAATCACTGTCGGCCTTTGCGGAACCCGCAATGATCCCATTCCTGCCGCAGAAAAAACCCTGCCCCGCAACCTCTGTCCGTTAATCAAATCAAGCTTCGGCTTCGCAGTTGAAGACTCCTGTCCATATTTCAAAGCGGCTGACCTTATTGTTGCCGACTCCACGTGCGATGGAAAAAAGAAGATGTTTGAGCAGATGGCTGAGATGAAACCGCTCCACCTGATGTATCTGCCCCACAATCAAGAACTGGATGTGACCGGACCGTTCTGGGAGGGTGAAGTCATACGCTTCAAGGAACGGGTCGAACAGGAATGTGGAATCGAAATCACTGATGGGATGCTCAGCGATGCCATTAAACTCACCAACAGGGAAGCTGCCGCCCTCAAAGGTTTGATGGACCTCAACCAGCAGAATCCCGCGCCTATTTCCGGCATGAAGATGATGGAGATTATCTTCAAATCCGGCTTCTTTGCCTCCAAAAAGGAGTCCGTCGAATGCCTTGAGGCAATTGTCGAAGAAGTAGGTAACGCACCTGGGGAAGATCTCAAGCAGGGGCCCCGCGTCATTATATCCGGTGTTCCCATGGGCCTAGGCTCACATAAAGTCTGCCAGCTTATTGAAGAGGCAGGCGGCGTTGTCGTGGCCTTTGAGAACTGTACCGGTTATAAGAAGACCATGCAGGTGGCGACAGATAAAGCTCCCATCGCAGCACTGGCGGAAAAATATCTGGCTACACCATGCTCAATCATGTCCCCCAACCCCGGAAGAATAGAACTTCTGGAAACCATGATCAATGATTTCTCCGCAGATGCCGTAGTCGACCTGACATGGCAGGCTTGCCATACCTATAATGTTGAGGCGGAGAATATTCGCCGATATGTACAGGGAGACAAGGATATGCCTTACCTGCACATCGAAACCGACTATTCCGACGCTGATACCGAACAGCTGCGCGTTCGTATTGAAGCATTCCTCGAAATGATCGGTTAAACAAAAATAATCGTATTAATAAACAGGGTGGTTGGAAGCAATTCCAGCCACCTTTTTTCGTACTTGGCACCACTTGGGAAAGTGCAATAAAAATTATATGAATAAATCGTTTGAAAATTGCAGCTTTTCCCGTTAGGTTCCCATTGTCCACGGCACTATAAAAATCCTACCTTGCCGGGACCAATTTGCCCTTTCAGGAGAAACAAGAGCATGTCCGAGAAAAACTTGGAAACAAATGGCGAAGAGAACTTTGCCGAACTGTTTGAAGCCTTCCAGTCTGAATCCAACGACAACCTTCAGGTCGGAGACCAGATCAAAGGAACCGTCATTTCCATCACCAAAGATTCCGTATTCGTTG
This sequence comes from Desulfovibrio sp. UBA2564, assembly GCA_002340305.1. GTDB lineage: Bacteria > Desulfobacterota > Desulfovibrionia > Desulfovibrionales > Desulfovibrionaceae > Maridesulfovibrio. The sequence continues at coordinate 4,824 of DDLU01000191.1, read as the reverse complement.
ATACCGGGTCCAAAGTAGACGGAGTTGTCGATCGCGATGAACTGACCGATGCAGAAGGCGAACTGACCGTTAAAGACGGAGATACCGTAGAACTTTACGTCATCTCCATGAACAACAACGAAATCGTCCTTTCCAAAGCCATGTCCGGCGCGGGTGGTCTCAATATGCTGCGTGAAGCATTCGAGAACAAAGTCCCCGTTGAAGGCAAAGTTGCAGAAACCTGCAAAGGCGGCTTCAGAGTTACAATGATGCACCGCAAAGTATTCTGTCCCGTAAGCCAGATCGACACTTCCTTTGTTGAAGATGCCGAAGCTTTCGTTGGCAGCACCCACAATTTTCAGGTCATCAAATTCGAAGAAAACGGTCGCAACATTGTTGTTTCCAGAAGAGTACTTCTCGAACAGGAACAGGAAAAAGCACGCGAAGCATTCATGCAGGACGTACAGCCTGAGGCAGTAATGGAAGGTAAAGTCACCAAACTGATGCCCTTTGGCGCATTTGTTGAGCTTACCCCCGGCGTAGAAGGCATGGTTCACGTTTCCGAATTGAGCTGGTCCCGTTCCGCTAAGTCCGAGGACATTGTCCAGCCCGGTGACGAAGTAACTGTTCGCATTCTTTCCATGGAACCGCGCAAAGACGGTAAAGGCCTCAAGATAGGTCTTTCCCTCAAGCAGCTGCAGGCTGACCCCTGGGATGAAATCGGCGACAAGTTTAATGCCGGTGACAAGATCAGCGGTACTGTTGTCCGCTGTGCCGACTTCGGTGTTTTCGTTGAAATCGCACCCGGCATCGAAGGCCTCGTGCATGTTTCCGAAATGAGCTACACCAAACGCGTTCACAAACCCGCTGACGAAGTTACTCCCGGTCAGGAAGTTGCCGTTATGGTTAAAGACATCGATCCGGTTAAACGCCGTATCGGACTGTCCATGAAAGACGCAGCAGGTGATCCATGGATGGACATGGAAGACACCTTCAAGGTTGGTCAGGAAGTAGAAGGAACTGTTGAAAACCGTGCTGAGTTCGGTATCTTCATCAACCTCGCTCCCGGCATCACAGGTCTTCTGCCCATGTCCCGCATCACCCGCTCCGGTAAGCAGGCTGAGCTTGAAACACTCAAGCCCGGCGACAAGGTTAAAATCTCCATCGAAGAGATCAACACCGCTGACCGCAAGGTTACCCTTACCGCCGGTGACGCACAGAAAGCAGACGGCGACAACGACTGGAAAGAATACACCAAGTCCGCGCCCCGCAAAGATGCTTATCAGAAGTCTTCACCCCGCAAATCCGCTCCTAAATCCTCCTCCACTTCCGGTGGCGGTTTCGGCGGCCTGCTCGGTGACAAGCTTCAGGCTGCCCTGAAAAACAAAAAATAGTCACTTTAAAGACCGGATTATTCTTTTGGGAATATCCGGTCTTTTTTTATTTTACCATGAATAACAATAGAACTATTATATGCTGGAAAGATTGCTGAACAGGTTTTAAGGAGGTGAGTTTGCACCTTCAAGTTCTCAAGTCCGGTGCTACCGTCCAAGCAGAAGTCCGCCCAGACCAGCGATCAAACATCGACATCATCTGCCGGGTCAGAAACGCTGAAGTTACAGCTGAAGAAAACTGCTCAGAACGTCTCATCCTGCTGACCCTACGTAAAAAATAATTTATGTCTCCTCTTCTGTTAATACCCGCTATTTTTTTTACTGCCGGATTCGTACAAGGGTTAACCGGTTTCGGTGCTGCACTCGTTGCCATGCCCTTAATGGCCTTCATCATCGACATCAAGCTGGCTGTCCCCATCTGCACCCTCTGCGGTCTGTTCATTAATATCAACATGACCCTTAAACTGCGCAAAAGCCTCGACTGGGCTAAAATAATCCCTCTAATCGCCGGCTGTATTCCGGGGTCCATTTTCGGTACCCTGGTGCTTAAAGAGGTCAACGGAGATTACATCAGACTTTTCCTTGGAATTCTGGTTACTGCCTTTTCCGGATATTCACTGCTGGCAAAACCCGTCAGATTGAACCTCAATAACAAATGGGGCTATCTTCCCGGCTTCCTGACAGGTGCAATCGGCTCTGCTGTTAGCGCAGGAGGGCCACCGAGCATCATCTACACATCCATTCAGGGCTGGAGCAAAGAAAGCATTAAGGCCACACTGGTCAGCTTCTTTCTCTTTTCCGGCACCATGGCTGCTTCAGGGCACCTGATCAGTGGACTGACAACCTTCTACGCTTTCAAAATCTTTCTTGCATCGGCCCTGCCTATTTTCGTTGGCACCAACCTAGGGAACAGCCTTTCGACCCATATTTCAGACAATTTTTACCGTAGAATCGTCATGCTCCTGCTCGTAATCATGGGGTTGATGTTAATATTCCAGAACGTTTAGCACCCTGACTTATAAGCACGGAGGCTTTCCCGGAAGGTCCAAACGAGCATAAACACTTTGCAGAGCAGCAAAAAAACATCTTACTTCCTTTAAAACAGCCTTAATAATTCGATGATTCATATTTATCCTCCTTTGGAAAAAGGTCTTTTTAGGTGTTCACAATTATTACACTGGGTATTTGCATATTTGATATACATTGACCGCTGTTTAATAATATCCATGAACATCACTAAAAAGGATTGGATAAAATTGCTCATTTCAACTTTATTGACTGGGAGTATCTGGATTCCTCCATGTATACTAACCCGCCCAATTGGTCTGGCAGGAAAATTTTCAAATGTTTTTCCGTACAATTAACATGTTATTATTTTACTACTTTTTTAAAATGCTATCCAAGTCCAAAACAAAAATCGACATTAACATACGGCTCTAAGAACTTAACAACACTAAAACAATACAGCTTAACAATTCTTTTCAATCTGAAAAACAACACAAATAGAAAAAGCACTGTTCGATGAAAACACCTAAGCTCTTATACGCTCGTTATGATGATAATTTCTTAACAAGAAAAATATCTGCAAGATGAATTTTGCAGCTTCTGCTTGTCATCATGGGATTGATGCTTATATTCCAGAACGTCGAATAAGGAAATCAAGCACAGGAGACTAAATGTTCGCTAAGATTTTTCTGGGTTTTGTCCTCATACCCCTGATCGATCTCTACATTCTGGTACAGATCGGCTCCGAAATCGGGACACTTAATGCCATTGCCCTTTGTCTGCTCACAGCCTTCGTTGGTGCAGCCCTTGCCAAATCACAAGGCGTTGCCACCATGCAGAAGGTACAGGAGAACCTTAACAAAGGGCTAATGCCCGCAGAAGATATCCTTGATGCAGTACTGATTTTCCTCGCCGGACTGGTGCTGCTCACCCCGGGATTCATGACCGATATTTTCGGCCTGCTCATCCTTTTCCCGGTTACTCGAGGTTACTTCAAACGGATGCTCCGCCACCAGTTTGAAAACATGAAAAACAACCCGAATATCCACGTGGTGCACCATAATTCAGAATTCACTGCATGGACTAATCAGGATCAGCCCAAACGCCGAATTGATGACCATGATGTCATTGATGTCGAGATTGAAGACAAGAAGGATGATAAGCCTAGAGGTGCTTTTTAACCCTATCTACCTGACGGGGCACCCCAAGGTTGTGGACTTTTATTTCTCTTCACTGATACGCTTACCGGGCATAAAAGCCGTGCGCAAGAATTTGGGAGTAAAAATTCGGAAAGGATTACTGACCAGCATGTCCGGCATGACATGATACCAGCGGTATCCAAGACGATGGTAGACTTTTTTGGCCAGACTGCCGTATCCGGCCTGCCGTGCCGCCCAGAGTGCCGCATCGCGCTGGCAACGGGAAGTGGCTACTGCTTTGAAAATCTTGTCGCTGTACCCTTTGTCGCTGAGCATTTTAAGGATGCGCAGATACTCCCGGTAACGGCTGATAATATCTGCAACTGAAAAGAATGCACCAGTAACCCAACTCATTGCAATGGCGGCAGAGGAGACAAATCCCAGACTATGCCCGTCGCGGTAATACTCCGCAGCAAGCCACGCCAGAGTGACAACCATACCGATGCACAGCCCTAGAACAAAATGAGGCAAAGGGGCCACACGTAAATAATTATACTTTCTCTGCGCAAGAGCCTTTAGCATAACAATTCGCCTGTAAAAACTTCTCCACCTGCAAGCTAAAAAAACGGGAAAAAATTCTCAGGAACTTTCTTAGCAACTAAAAAAACATACGTCCTGAATAGGAAATTAACATTGTAATCAAAAGCACTCAAGAATTATCATTTCCCGGAAAAACTAAATATTATAGCAATCTGCTACTTTTGAGCAACCGCTGCCAATTCCGCCAGCAGGTCATCCACATTGAACGGCTTGGTAATCCGTGAATCCATCCCACTCTCAATGCATTGCTCCATGAAATCTTCACCCACATTGGCGGTAAGAGCAACTATCCGCACCGGGAAATGAGTCTTACGGATTGCCCGTGAAGCAGTAAAACCGTCCAATACGGGCATCTGTATATCCATGAAAATTATATCGAAATCATGTGAACGGGTAAAAGCATCCACAGCATCCTTACCGTTCTCAACAATCACATAATTTTTGAGACCATTCTTCTCAAAAACCTTACGTAACAGAATGCGATTCATCTTGCTGTCTTCGGCAACCAGAACCTTTACCGTTAATAAATCAACGCCATCCATAGGATCTTCCGAAGGTTCACTTCCTTCCTGAGCCTGACGATCTTCCGGGCAAAACCCAACAGGTAAGGTGAAAGCAAACAAGGCCCCGCCCTGCTCATTATTCCGCGCGGTAAGTTCACCACCCAGATGTTTCACCAGTTTATAACAGATCGACAGCCCGAGGCC
>DDLU01000054.1 GCA_002340305.1 Desulfovibrio sp. UBA2564 | reverse complement strand
CCGGCAGGGCCGCCGGAGGCCTATATGTCACATTCTTAGAAGTTCTGTTCAGTACGGGCGAGGATATCATCCTGCAGGGACTTATCGAGCGCGGTGAAGAATGCGCTGTATCCGGCTACGCGGACAACCAGTCCTTTGTGCTTTTCAGGGTTGGCCTGTGCATCGAGCAGGGTATCGCGGCTGATGACGTTGTACTGCACGTGGAACCCTCCGTTCTGGAAGTATGCTTCGGTAACGGCTTTGAGGTTTTCCAGTCCCTTTTCGCCTTCGATTGCGGAGGGATGGAACTTCTGGTTCAGCAGGGTGCCGTTGGATGCGATTTCATGATCCAGCTTGGCAACTGAGAGAACGGAAGCGGTAGGACCGCAAGAATCGTAACCGGAGATGGGCGATACGCCGTCTGCCAGCGGAGACCATGCTTTACGTCCGTCAGGAGTGGCCATAACCACGGAACCGAGGGGCACGTTTGCGGAAGCGGGGTACAGACCGGGCTGGAACTTACCGCCACGGGGGTTGGTGTACTTGTTGACTTCTTCGCAGTAGATGAGCGCGGCATCCTTGGCGATTTCGTCAGCGTAATCGTCATCGTTGCCGTACTTGGGAGCGCGGTTAACCAGCATCATGCGCAGATCTTCCTGCCCTTCAAAGTCGTTGGCAAGAGCTGCATGCAGATCTTTAAGGGTGATTGCTTCTTCATCGAAAACCAGCTTCTTGATAGCGGTCAAGGAATCACCTGCGTTGGCAACACCAACACCTTGAGGCCCGGTGAAATTGTAGTGCGCTCCGCCTTCCTGCAAGGATTTGGCTTCGGCAATGCAATCGTCAACAAGTGAAGAGAGGAAAGGCAGCGGACAATGCTTTCCGTGGGTCATATCTACAGCGTTGTCAGCGGCAGCCATGAGCTTGACGAAGTAGGAAGTCTGCTGGGTGTATGCTTCCATGACATCTTCAAATGATTTGAACTCTTCCATTTTGCCGGATTTGGGACCGATCTGCTTGCCGGTACGCTGGTCAACGCCGTCGTTGAGAGCCAGTTCGATGATCTTGGACATGTTGTAGAAAGCTGCGTCGTGCCAGCCTTCGGTCTTGCCGCCCACCTGAGGCTCAACACAACCGATGATGCCGTAATCGCGGGCATCTTCACGCTCAAGGCCGCGAGCCAGCAGTGCGGGAACGATGACACGGTCATTATAGTATGCGGGGTAACCCATACCCATGCGGCTCAGTTCTGCTGCTTTTTTGTACAGCGGATCGGGGGTGCCTTCATGGATGCGGATGGACAGGGAAGGAGCGTAAAGCTTGGTGTTGGCTCCGGCCTGAAGAACAAGGTAGGACATGGCGTTGGTTGCATCTGAACCGTCGCGTTTCTGTCCGCCCACGATCAGGTTCATGAACATGGGATATCCGGCGAAAGCCATAGTGGAGTTTTCGTCGCGGACCTTGTTCAGTTCTGCGAATTTGATCCAGAGCATGTCCAGCATTTCCTGAGCCTGTTCGATGGAGATATCGTCTTTCTGCAGGAAGGGGTTCATGTATTGGTCAAAGCGCATGGGGGAGATGGAATGACCGTTGGATTCGATCTGGATGACCAGATGTACGAACCAGAAGGCCTGCAATGCTTCCTGAAAGGTTTCAGCAGGCTGTGCAGGAACCTTGCGGCAGATACGGGCGATTTCGTTCAGTTCAATTTTGCGGGTCGGCTCTTCGCAGGCGGAAACCATTTTTTCTGCCAGTTCTGCAAAGCGCCCGGCAAAGGCGACAACGGCTTTGTTGGCGGTAATGACTGAATTGAGGAAATGCATCTGGTTGAGCTGTTCACCGTCTGCGAAATCAAGGGTAGCCAGCTTGTCTTCAGCCTGCTTGATGATGGCGTTGATACCGACATTTAGAACTTTATCGTAGTTGGCGGAGATGTGACCAACGCCGTTGTAGAAGTAGTTACCTACTGTGTAGACAACATCGTTGTGCGCTTCGAGGGATTCGGCAGGCATAAGCTGGGAAGCTATTTCGTTAACGGTCTTGCCGTCCCAGTAAGTGAAGGCTTCGCGCAGCTTGGCTTTTACGTCTTCGGAAATGAGGAATACGTCAGCGGTTCTTTTTTCAAGGCGGTCCAGTTCGTCTTCAACCCATTTGCATGAAAATTCCGGGAAGATGGGCGCGGAGCGGGGCATGGAGCACTGGTTACCGACGATGAGTTCATCGTCCTGAATGAAGATGGACATGTCGGATAAGATCTTTTCCAAAGCCTTGGCACGGCGGATGGGCATGGGCTGTCCTTCGGTTTCCTTATAGGATTCAGTGATCAGCACCGCGCGTTCGGCGCAGACAGCCGGGGCGGTGTTCAGGAAACGGTCAAGGGTTTTGGTAACTCTGCCGGATGCGCCGACGGTTTTGGGGATTTCAACGCTGGGTTTGTTCTTAGTCATGATTCCATTCCTTAAAATTTAGAATTTATTAATAAGCTGAAAGACCTGCTTCCGCACAAGCGATGTCCTGCTCAACACTTCCGCCGCTGACGCCGATTGCGCCGATGATTTTTCCGTCCTCTTCAATGGGCAGTCCGCCACCGAAAATGACAATGCGTCCATTGTCATCGGTGTGGATACCGTAAAGCGGACCGCCGGGCTGGGAGACCGTACCGAGGGTTTCAGTGCTCATCTTGACGGCTACAGCGGTGTAAGCTTTGTTCCGGGACAGGTCGATGCTGACTAAAAGAGCATCGTCCATACGCAGCTGGGCTACGAGATTCCCGCCCTGATCAACCACGGCAATGACCATGGGCACACCGATTTCATCCGCCCTCTTCTCTGCTGCAGTGATCATTTGCTGCGCAATTTTTGCTGTTATCGGCATCGGTTTTCCTTCAGTTAAAATTTGAAAATTCCATTCACCTTCCATCGCGTTACGACTTTCTTAAAGAGAAAAATGTGCCATGTATGATTCTGTTTTGAATTGCGGTGGTTTAGCTGTGTTTGCTGGCTTTCAGGGTATAACTGACTGAAAAAGGATTGTCAGCGCAGGTTGACAGGCTATGGGTGTGAAGATGTTTTGTTAGGGATAAAGATAATTTTTTATGGGTAGTTATATAATGAGCGTTCGTTTAGTTGACGCGGGGTTTACTAAGGTTGTCAACCGGGGTTGCATCAGGGGAAGAACTGGATGATTGCGCTGGGCGTGGGTATGTGTTTACCTTGGTTTAAGGACAATCAAGGGCAGGTGCCGGGACTGGCATTGAAAATGCTTTTACCTATCGACTTAGGTCGGGGCCGCAAAGTATGATTTTCCTGAAAGTAGAATGGGCAAAATGAAAGCAGATAAAACAAAAGATAGGAAATTGGATGTTCATGAGGACTTCATTGAAGAGTTGAACACCTTGCGTGGCAGGGTGGCAGAGCTTGAGGAGTCCCATTTCCGGTGTGAAAATTTTAACGGAAACTACAGATTGAATGCGGTGATTCCTGATTCACAGGATGAAAGCAGGCAGCATCGCTTTGAAGACTATTTCGATGTGGAGGCCATCCAGCGCATTCAGGATGCCTTTTCCGAAGCCACGCGGGTTGCCTCGGTCATTACAGATCTTGAAGGACGGCCGATTACCAAACCCAGCCGTTTCTGCCGTTTCTGCGACCTGATCCGCGATACGGAAAAGGGCACGGCTAATTGCATGCGTTCTGATGCATCTTTCGGGACTAAAAGTCCCTTGGAACCGATCATGCGCCCCTGTCTCAGCGGTGGCCTCTGGGATGGCGGGACCAGCTTTTATGTCGGTGATCGTCATATCGCCAACTGGATTATCGGGCAGGTGCGCTGTCCCCCGACAAATGATGACCGAATCCGCCGCTACGCCCGTGAGATCGGTGCTGATGAAGACCAGCTCATGGAAGCTTTGTCTGAAGTTCCGTCCATGTCCCGCGAACAATTTTTATCCGTTTGTAATGCGCTTTGTCTTATTGCCAACCAGATGTCCATTCTGGCCCGTAAAAACTTCTTGCAGGCGCAAGCCATTGCGCGGCGGCGGGTGGTCGAAGTTGCCCTGCGTGAAAGTGAAGAGCGTTTTCGCCAGCTTTCCCAGTCCACTTTTGAAGCTATCTTCATTCATCATGAAGGTGAAATCCTGACCGCCAACCGCGCCGGACTGCATTTGTTCGGCTATTCGCAAGAAGAACTCGCCGGGCTGAACATTGATGATCTTGCCGATCCAGAGCATCGCGAAACCGTGCGCATACATACTTCCCGCAATCGCAGAACACGTTTTGATGCTAATTTCCGTTGCCGGGACGGGCGTATGCTTATTTGCGAGATTCAGCAGCGGGATATTATTTTTCAGGGCGAAAGAGTCGGAGTCTGCGCTATTCGCGATATTACCGAGCGGGTGGAATCCGAGCGTCAGGCCAAGGAAAAAGAGCAGCAGCTCATTCAGGCTGACAAGATGGTTTCGCTTGGGGTTCTGGTTTCCGGCATGGCCCATGAGATCAATAATCCCAACAGCTTCATGACCCTTAATCTGCCGTTGCTGGCTGAGATTTGGAGCGACATCACCCCGATTCTTGAGGATTACTACCATGAGAACGGTGATTTCCTTGCCGGAGGACTGGAATACAACGAACTGCGCAGCTTTATGCCTGACCTGTTGGCCCGTATGCAGGAGGGCGCCAGCCGCATCAGCGGGATAGTGAACAGTCTTAAGGACTATTCCCGTTTGCAGCCCGGAGAGTTAATGTGGGAAGTTGATTTGGTAGACGTAATCCATAATTCCTTGCGGTTGCTGGAAAACCTGATCAGCCAGAAAACAACCCGTTTTGAGCAGAATCTTGCCGCTGAACTTCCTCAGGTTCGCGGAAATTCGCAGCGTCTTTCACAGGTGCTGATCAATTTGTTGGTTAACTCCTGCGAGGCACTGACTGACCGCAATCAGGGGATTACGCTTTCTTCGGAATTTGTGGAAGATGGGGGCATGGTTGAAATTATCGTCCGCGATGAAGGGGTGGGCATTGCTGAAGAGCATTTGAAGAAAATTACTGATCCGTTTTTTACCACCAAGCGGACCAGTGGTGGTACGGGATTGGGGCTGTCAGTGTCCTCAACCATCGTGCAGGAGCATGGCGGGAAGCTTGAGTTTTCAGCTAATCCCGGCGGCGGGACGATAGCCAGATTTTCCATTCCGGTAATTTCAAGTGGAGACAACGATGAATAAAACTACAGGGCTGACTCCCAGATACCCTTTGCTGCTGGTGGATGATGAAGATTCATGGTTGCAAAGTTTCCGGGCTACCTTGCGTTCACAGGGGATCGATAATGTCGTGCTGCTCAATGACGGCACCAAGACCATGGAAACTCTGGCTCAGCGTCAGTTTTGCGCCGTGGCTGTAGACCTGATGATGCCCGGGGTCTCCGGAGAAGAGCTGATACCCAAGATTGTGGAAGAGCATCCGGAACTTCCGGTGCTGGTCATCTCCGGGCTGAACGAGATCAAAGCCGTGGTTAATTGTATCCGCAAGGGTGCTTTCGATTTCATCGTCAAGACCGAGGACCGCAATACGCTTATCGCCGGAATTCGGCACGCCATTGAAATCTTCGAATTGCGGCAGGAGAACAATTCCCTGCAACAGCGTTTTTTCAAGGATTTACCGGACCGCCCGGAACTTTTCACTGAGATTGTCACTGCGCATAAGGATATGCTTTCCATCTTCAAGTACATTGAAGCTATTGCTGAAACTTCGCGTCCGGTTCTGGTTACTGGGGAATCCGGGGTCGGAAAGGAACTCGTTGCGAGGGCGGTACATAACGCCAGTGGACGCAAGGGCGATTTCGTGGCGGTGAACGTTGCGGGGCTGGATGACAATGTATTTTCGGATACCCTCTTCGGGCATAAGAAAGGAGCATTTACAGGAGCAACGGAAGCCCGCATCGGTCTGGTGGAAAAAGCCAAGAACGGAACCCTTTTTCTGGATGAAATCGGGGATCTTAGTCCGGCTTCACAGACCAAGCTTTTGCGGCTTTTGCAGGAACATGAATTCATGCCATTGGGGTCGGATATGGCTAAGCGCTCCAGTGCCAGAATAATTACCGCGACCCACCAGTCTGTTATCGGTATGCAGGAGGAAGGCAAGTTCCGTAAGGACCTCTTTTTCCGGTTGCGCGGACACATGCTCAACATCCCTCCGCTGCGGGAAAGAAGAGAAGATTTACCGCTGTTGATTTCCCATTTTCTTGATGAAGTCCAGCGCGAAAATTCCAATGAAGTAGAAGCCGATGTGCATGAAATTTCCGCTTATTTGGATAACTATCCCTTTCCGGGAAATGTGCGTGAGTTACAGCATCTCGTTCATGATGCAGCAAGCATCTGCGGATATAAAGAATTAACGGCGGAGCATTTCAAAAAGCTGCTGGTTGGTCCGGGTGAACCGTCCGAGACGGCTGTTCCGGTGAATGATTCCGGGGAAAGCGTGACCTTCGGTTCCCGTTTGCCGACCTTGCAGGAAGTTCGCGCACGGCTCATTGATGAAGCCTTGCGGCGCACCAAAGGTAATCAATCCTCGGCAGCGCAGTTGATCGGGGTGACTCGGCAGGCTGTAAGTAAATATTTGAAGAAGAACGGCTGATTTGCCTATATTTTGGATTTGCAGTAATTCCGGCTTTCCTATCGTCCATACCGGATAATCAAATGGAGAGAATTATGGATATTAATACACATGAGTATATAGACCGTTCCCTTTGCGGCGAACCTGTTGCAGTGGGTAATGGCAGCAGTGAAGTCCGTCTTATCTGTACCCGGAACATGGCTGCTGACGTAAGTGGGCTGGTTCACGGTGGGTTTATCTTCGGCATGGCTGATTACGCGGCAATGCTGGCTGTGAATCATCCCAATGTTGTGCTGGCAGGAGCGGAAAGCCGTTTCCTGAAGCCTTCACAGGTCGGTGATGTGCTTATTGCCAAGGCTACTGAACAGGACCAGGACGGGCGCAAACATATCATCAAAGTGGAAGTTTCCTGTAAAGGTAATGTTGTTTTTAGCGGAACCTTCACCTGTTTCGTTACTAAAGAGCATGTTCTTGCCGGAGCTTAATGTCTTCCCGGGCAAGTAGAACAGTCTTAAAAAAAGTCCCGCAATATTTTAATATTGCGGGACTTTTTTGTGGAGATTGATTCAGCTGTTCGGGTTGTCATTATTCAAGTTTGTACTTTTTGAGCATGTTGTAGAGCTGGCGCGCGGAAATGCCCAAAGCAGTTGCTGCGCGTGTTTTGTTGCCTCCGGTCCGGTCCATAACAACCTGGATAAAGGCTTGCTCGGACCTTTCACGGGCCTCTTTCAGCGAGACCGGCTCTCCCGGAGCAACAGGGGATGAGCTTCCAAGAATAGCGTCACTGGTATCGACAATATCCATATGTTCAAGTTTAAGCTGACCATGTCCAACATATTTCATCAGGCGACGTAAAGTGGCTTCGAGTCCTGCAAACTCTTTGATGAAAAAAGTGGTGGATAGCTTTTTCAGAAATATTTTTTCAACGCCGGTTATGGTTGTAGAAAGTTCGCTGTTCAATACATCAATCAGATCATCGATGATAAGCGGCAGGTCTTCACGGCGTTCATTTATGTTCGGGAGTTCCAGTGCCATTCCCCAATACTGGAAAAAAAGTTCTGCCCCGTAGACTCCTTTGAGTCCCCATGTTCCCTGCTGTGTAGTGGTGGAGATGACAGCAATGGATGTTTTTTCTCCGTTGTGCTTGGGGATGTTCCGGTCAAGCTCTGTGAATATATCTTTCAATACATGGGGCTTGCCTTTTCCTACATTCAGGAGGATGAGCGTGCCTGCCGGACCATTTTTAGAAAAAAAATCTGAAAGGCCACTTTTTTCAAGTATATTATACGCTTGAATTGTCTCATCAAACTTAGAAAAATCAATGGTATGGACCGGGAGATTCTTGCGGGGACTACAGGAGTGTATGTAGTTGGCAAGAGCTTCACGCCCCGTTCCGGGAGCACCGACCAGCAGCAGGTTGGTTTTCAGTCCCGCTACAGCCCTTGCTTGTTCAAGAAAACTTGTGAATAGAGCACCACGTGCTTTAAGACATGAAAATTGTGAACTGTTTTGAGTCTGAATTTCCTGGGGAGTATCATTCGAAATTTTAGCAATATTTCTGATGTCGGCAAGCAATTTTTGGGGTTTGTCGCCTTTGATAAAATATGAATAAGCACCCCGGCGCATTGCTTCTACCGCAGTCTCAACCGATGCGTGGGCGGTTATGATTATTACTTCCAGATTCGGGTAGTAGCGTTTGATTAGTTCAAGGAGCTGCATGCCGTCAATATCAAGCATTTTCAGGTCAACAAGCACGAGCTGATATGAACTGAGACTAAGCGCGTTGAGAGCCTTTTTGCTGTCATTGGCTATAGCCACATCATACTTGCCATTAAGCAGGATGTGTTCAAAAAAACGTGCGTCGATACTATCGTCTTCAACAATTAAAATTTTAAACTTGTTTTCCATGAAAAGAGCCTTGCCGTCTAATCTTAATATTTGGGCATAAATGTGATGGTTTCTATATGAAATTGTTAATTAATTAACATATAATTAAACCTAGTCAATATGCACTTTTTTTCCTGTTTTGGGGTTTGAGTAAAGCATATTTGAAAAATAATTCCGGTTTTTGCCGTCTCAAGGCCCTGCGAATATTTGTAACCCCTTTATTTAAGTGGGTTAACCCTGTCGCATCATACTGTTGTACTTCCGGGGCAAAATTCTCCGTGTAGAACTGCTGAGGTTAGGGTTCGAGTTCCCGGTATTTTGCTTAGGCGTAACTTAGAAGAGGGGAACGATGTCACAACATTGCGGGGCTTTTTTTCTGATCGTTGTTTTCCGAACCGCTTTAGTATGTTATGGTTTATTTGGGCTATAGTTGGTTTGTGCCTGTTGTATTCTGGATATCTATCTGATTTTACAGCACGTATTCGAAAGCGGAGGAAGCATGGAACTACTCGATCTCGGCAGAAAGCCTGTCAGTGAAGAACAGCCATCCGGAGCGGATGCCCGCTATGAACCGGAATATGACCAAGTGCAGCAGGAGATCGATAAACTCGCCAGTGCCACTGCGGGCGGTGCGGTGGATTGGAAACGGGTGGTCAAACTCGGTTCCGTGATTCTGAACAGCAAATCCAAAGATTTGAAAATAGCTTCGTATATGGGCGTAGGATTGCTGCATCTAAAAGGTGTGGAAGGTCTTTCCGCCGGGGCGCAGTTACTGCTCGATCTGATTACATATTTTTGGGACACCCTTTATCCTGCTAAAAAACGCATACGCGGCAGATTCGGAGCCATCAGCTGGTGGGACGAAAATGCCGAGAAGTTTCTTAAAAATTATGACGGTGACGAACTGCCCAAAGATGTCGTTGATCTGCTGAATAAGCGCATCAATGATCTGGATGCAGCTTTGGCAGAAAAATCTGAAGATGCCCCCATCCTGCGTGATTTATCCAGCTATGTGCAGCATCTTCCTGTCACCGCTCCACCGGAACCGGAACAGCCTGCATCTTCTCCTGAAAGCGAGACTTCCGGGAGCGTCGATCCCGGCGCAACATCTGCTGCCCCGACAACTCATCCGGCGGTCAGCATCGGCAACATTAATTCCGCTGAAGAATGTTTTGCCGCGCTTAATAGCGGGCTTTCCTCTTTAGCTCCTGTCTCCGAATTCTTCCTCGCGAACGATCTCACCGCTGCCGAGGGGTACCGGCTGCGGCGCATGATCGCGTGGACGTCCATTTCCGCTCTTCCTCCGGCGGAAAATGGACGGACCATGATTCCTGCGCCGGATGGTCCGGTGAAGGATTCCATCGCCAGTCAGCTTAGGTCCGGTGATTTTGCCGGAGCATTGCGTGAAGCTGAATCGCGTATCGGG
>DDLU01000217.1 GCA_002340305.1 Desulfovibrio sp. UBA2564 | reverse complement strand
CTGTAGCCGTTAGGCGAGAAGCCGTGCTTCGAGTCTTACGAATACTGAGAACAAAGCGACTTGTTCCTTTGGCCGCCGGAGGCTAAATCATCCGACAAAAACGTGAAGCGCATCAAATTAAAATGACTGAAATTATCACCGGAGGAACCCCACCCGCCGAGCCGCCACAAGGCCAGACTTGGCGATCCATGATGGACGTTGCCATACGTGAAGCCTTTAAGGCTCGCCAGCACAATGAGGTACCCATTGGCGCGGCACTATTCACGGCTGAAGGAGAACTCCTTGGCACCGGAAACAACACCCCGCTCA
Source organism: Desulfovibrio sp. UBA2564 (assembly GCA_002340305.1). Lineage (GTDB taxonomy): Bacteria > Desulfobacterota > Desulfovibrionia > Desulfovibrionales > Desulfovibrionaceae > Maridesulfovibrio. Next base: position 8,909 of record DDLU01000217.1, on the reverse strand, counting down.
CGAATAATGATCCCACAGGACACGCAGAAGTTAACTGCATCCGCAACGCCTGCAAGAACTTGAACAACTATCGGTTGCCGCGTGGAACTATTCTTGTGGTCACATTGGAACCGTGTATCATGTGTCTCGGTGCTATAATCCATGCGCGGGTAGGCGGCGTGGTCTTCGGTGCAGCAGACCCAAAAGCAGGTGCGGTAGTATCGAATCTGGAAGGAACAAAACTCCCCTTCGCCAACCACAAATTCTGGACAATCGGCAGAGTTTGTGAGGCCGAATGTAAGGAGATTCTACAAAGTTTTTTTCTGCATAAACGTAAAAATTAAGGACCGCAAACTTCAAGTTCACGGCCCTTAACCTTTATTGAACTTTCCGCTTAAACATGCAAGTATTTAAACTTATGCGATCAAGATCAAATCTAATCCTTTCCTGCGTTTCTTCAATTTTAATCATATATAATTTTGAGCCTCGTTATTTCGCGTACTCACAACTTCAGACCAACCAGGCATGAAAGATCTTACCCACACTGAAATTTTTTTAGTGATTATTCTAGATGTATCCAACTCGTTTTAGCGACATGCATGTATTTTTTTTACGCCATACATGTAATTTAGTATTTATACTTGCAAATCACCACAAAAACACATATAAATCTTGCCTTCCAAGACCGAATCGCCGGAATCGGTCTTTTTTAAATGCGGAGAGGTAGCGAAGTCCGGCCGTAACGCGCTCGACTCGAAATCGAGTTATGGGAAACCATACGTGGGTTCGAATCCCACCCTCTCCGCCAGAAATAGATAAGCCCTCGGAATTCAATATTTCGAGGGCTTTTCCGTCTTCTAACCATCATCCAGCTGCAAACCAGTAGCACCAATTACGGCTTATTCGGATAATTTCGTTACCTCTGCCAACGCAAACCACGCTACTCACTTACGGTATTTATCATACAGCAATTCACATTGAATCTAATTCCTAAACAGGAAAAAAGATGATATCATTTAAACCTAAAAAATGTAGACTAGGCCATAAATCATATAAATCAATTTAGAGGTAAAAATGACACAGATTAGCCAGAATATCGAAGCAGCGAAAAAGGCAAGTGAAACATGGAAAGCAGCATTCAACTCAGGTGACGCAAAAGGTTGCGCTGAATGCTATGAGAAAGACGCTACCATGGAAGCCAAGCCGTTTGGCACCTTCAATGGGCGTGCAGAAATCGAATCCTTCTGGGCAAAGATTATTGCCGATGGATTTTCAGATATTGAGTATATTGATCCTGTGATTGAATCCTTGGATGATAGTAAAGCACATCTTTCTGCCAAATGGAAAATGAATAAGGCCCATGGAATAATTACAAAAGAAATTTGGGTACTCCAAGAGGACGGAACAGCACTCCTACGCGATGATGCCTTTGAAGTTTTAGGATAGCTTTTATTTTTACCAACTGATAGTAACCGCCTCCATCTATAAAGATGTGGGCGGTTTTTTAGTTTCGCGGCTTAATAATTCATTATTTTCATGGTCGACTTGTTGCCCTGCTTAAGATAAACCGAGCAGCACAGGAGAACCAATGCTGATCGAAATTTCAAAAGACCTGACTATTACCGATGCCCCCGAGGACCTCATTGATGAAATCAAGGAAGCACTGACCTTGATGAATCCGGATTACATCAACGCAATTAAATACCGGGGCCGAGTCGGAAAACGGATTCCTAAATATATCAAAATGTGGTCAGGCGACCGCAAGAAACGCCTGCATTGCCCGCGCGGATTTGGAATTGAATTGCACCAGATCGCCAAGGCTGCCGGAGTGGAGCCTGAATATAAAGATAAGAGGCTTGAACTTGATCCTGTGGATTTTTCTTTTAGCGGTGAACTGCGTCCCTACCAGCGGACTGCATTGGATTCTTTCTCCAATCAGACACAAGGCCTACTGGAGGCTGGGACCGGAGCAGGTAAAACTGTCATGGCACTGGCTCTAATTGCCCAGCGCAAACAACCCTGCCTGATTATCGTGCATACCAAAGAATTGCTCCTGCAGTGGATTGATAGAATTAACCAGTTTCTGGAGGTTGAAGCCGGACAGGTCGGCGGCGGTAAATTCAAGATCAAACCACTAACTGTGGCGACTATCCAAACCGCTCGTAACCGTTTGAAGGATTTAAAAAAAACGTTCGGACACATCGTAGTCGATGAATGTCACCGTACCCCGGCAAGCACTTTCCAAAAAGTGGTTAAAAATTTTGATGCCAAGTACCTGACCGGACTCTCCGCCACCCCGTATCGTGCAGACGGACTGGACAAGATGATCAACATGACCCTCGGCCCTGTAGTTCATCGAGTTAATCCCGATCTGCTGCGCAATACCGGGGCTATCCTCAAGCCGGAAATTTTCACTGTTGAGACTGCGTTCAGATTTGCCGGAAATGCATCCGAAGAATACTCGCTGATGATGACCGCCATTGCAGAGGACTACCCGCGCAATAAGGTTATTGCCTCCTGCGTAAGCAAGGAATTCAAGCAGAATCCCGGTACCCTTTTGCTTGTTGCCGACCGCACCGCGCACCTCGATGCCCTGTCTGATTTATTGTTCGATCATGGCGTAGAAGTAGCTGTACTAACAGGAAAAACCCCCGCAGGAGAACGCGAAGCGATCATCAGCGACCTCAACAACGGCAAGATCAAAGTGCTTGCCAGTACCGCGTCACTAATCGGCGAAGGCTTTGATTGTCCGGGCTTATCCACCCTTTTCCTCTGCTCACCTATCAAATCCAAAGGACGGCTGGTCCAGATTATCGGCAGAATCCTGCGCCCCGCAGACGGTAAACGCCCACGCCTCTATGACTTTGTAGATATTGAAGTCGGAGTTTTAAAACACAGTGCCGGGATTAGGCAGAAGATTTATGCGGAAATTGTGTAGGCTCCCTACACCGCCATCCCCTGACTATTCATTACGGCTTCCCGTGGCGTATAGCCGAAATGCCTTTTAAACTCGCGGCTGAATTGTGAAGGGCTTTCGTAGCCAACCAGATGCGCGGCGGAACTGGCCTGTTCGCCCTGTACAACCATAAACTGACGGGCTTTTTCCAAGCGGATACGCTTTAAGTACTGCACCGGGGTCAGAGCAGTCACAGCTTTAAAGTGATTGTAAAAAGAGCGTACGGACATGTTTGCCCCCTCTGCCAGATGATCAATATCTATCCCTCTGTCATAGTTATCATGTATAAAGCGCAGAGACTTGGCAATCAGAGCATAATCGGATTCACCGAATGCTGCGGAAGCCAGCAAATGCCCCTGCTTGCCCATGAGAATATGGTAATAAATCTCACGGATTATCTGCTTACCAAAAATATTGGCTTCTTTGCGGGATTTAAGGGTCTGTAACAGCCGTATAGTCGGCTCAATTATATCATCAGTCAGTGGCTCAAAATAGATTCCGGGCGAGGTTGAAACTTTACCCAGCGTCTGCTTATCATATTGATTGATAGACTCCACAAGCTCCTGAATTATCTCAAAATCAAGTGGGACAGTAACGCTAAGAAGTGGGTTGTCCCCCTCAGGTACAACTTCGATATCAAGCGGAACAATGGCGGGGACAATCAGCAACTCATCTTCGCCGTAAGAGAACGTGGTATCCGTAAGATGGCAATACTTGTGACCCTGCACAGCTATACAAAAACACTGCTCATAAATAAGCGGTGCCTTGTCTTTGGGTTCAGAGACCCGAAACAGGGTAACTTCTTCCAAAAAAGTTTCATTAAGACCTTCGCGCACAGCCCCGTTATCCAAAGCTTCTTTCAATCTATTTAAAGGACTCATAGTCTGAACATTCATTTTATACTCCTCACATGGCGGCATTTTGTGATACACTGCTTAGCATTGCCATTAAATGATTCTACTAAAATATGCTCACTTTGCAAGATCAGGCAAACTGTTTGCAAAAATAGGTATTCAAAAAAAAACACACAGTGGGCATAAAACATTCAACAGATCACAAAAAACAGGAGTTAAAAATGCTTAATTTTTCTTTTTATAATCCGACCAACATTGTTTTCGGCGAAGGCCAGCTTCAGGAACTGGATAATCTTGTACCTAAAAATGCAAACGTACTCATCACCTATGGTGGAGGTAGCGCAAAGAAAACCGGCCTGCTTGATCGCGTAAATGCAGAACTCGCTAAAAGCGAACGCACTGTGATTGAATTCGGCGGAATTCCTGCCAACCCGCGCTTTGACGTGCTCATGGAAGCAGTAAAAGTTGTTCGTGATGAAAAAATTGACTTCATCCTTGCAGTTGGTGGCGGTTCCGTTATCGACGGTACCAAATTCATTGCAATTGCAGCCCCCAACAAAGAATATGAAGGTCGTGAACGTGAGATCATGAACTTTGGATTTGCCGGTGTTCCTGCCGAGTCCTCAGTTCCCTTCGGAACCGTACTGACCCTTCCGGCAACCGGTTCAGAAATGAATAACGGCGCGGTAATCAGCGACGGCGAAGACAAACTTGTAGTTATGTCTCCCCTCAACTTCCCCAAATTTTCCATTCTCGATCCGGAGATAACCTTTACCCTGCCGAAAACTCAGGTAGCAAACGGTGTTGTTGATACCTTCATCCACACCGTCGAACAGTACCTGACCTTCCCGGCAGAAGGACGTTTTCAAGACCGCACAGCCGAAGGTATTTTGCAGACTCTGATCGAAATCGGCGAAACAACAGTTAACGAGCCTGAAAACTACGATGCTCGCGCAAACCTCGTATGGTGCTCCACCATGGCCCTCAACGGTCTCATTTCAGCAGGTGTTCCTCAGGACTGGACAACTCATATGATTGGACATGAGCTGACAGCCCTTACCGGACTGGACCACGCCAAAACTCTGGCCGTTGTTCAGCTCGCGAACTGGAAAGTCCGCCGTGCTGAAAAGCGCGAAAAACTCATCCAGTACGCAGAACGCGTATGGGATCTCCGCGAAGGCGACGATGATGAACGCATTAATCAGGCAATTGCCAAGACCGAAGAATTTTTCCACAGCATCGGCATGGCAACCAAGCTCTCTGATTACGAAATCGACGCAGATATCATTGACCGGGTTGTTGCCAACCTCGAAAAGCATGGCATGACCCAGCTTTCCGAACGAGGCGACGTAACTCTGGAAGTATCTCGTAAGATGCTTGAGACTGCACTTTAATTAAATAATTACAACAACTAATACCCCGTGCTTCCCTGATCTACGGAAAGCACGGGGCTTTTTTGCTTTAATATTATTTGAAACAATAAGGTTGGAAAAATATGGGTGGATTTGGAAAATGTAATCCGGAACAAGTTCAGGAAAAAAATTATAAATTTTTCCGCATTACACAAATGGCCTACATTTTCGGAGGAACAACCCATTTTATGCTCGGGTTGCTCTTCCTTTTCGTCATATATGTTCCACCAATGGCCCTGTTCAACTTCATCTTCAGCGTCCCGGCCTTTACCGCGTCTTATATACTCAACAGAAAAGGCAGACACAATCTGGCTTTTTCGCTGATATTTATAGAACTAATCACTCACCAGATTGCCGGAGTTTACTTTGTGGGCTGGGAGGCCGGCTTTCAGTTTTATTTAATATATCTGGCAGGATTGCTCTTCTTCAACCGCCAATGGAAACGTAAAATACGAACCTTCTGCCTGACTATAATTTCACTTACCTATGCGTTGTTATACATTTACCTCAGAACACCCAATAATGTGCTCACCCCTTTGCAGTACCACATCTTCTTTTTAACAGCTGCCATAACCATAATGATAGCCATAACACAGCTAATTCATTATTATGTAAAAGTTGCCAGTAACGCTGAGGACACCTTACTAAAAACAAACAAAAATCTATCAGAAAAAAAGAAAGAACTCGCCCGGACACTTTCCATGCTCAACCGGGAACTTTCCGAAGCAGCTGAATATGTAAAAACAGCCCTTCCTCCGACCCTTGACGAAGGATGCATAAAGACGGACTGGCGCTTTGTACCCTCAAGCTCACTTGGCGGGGATGCTTTCGGCTACCACTGGATAGATGATGATCATTTCGCAATGTATCTGGCTGATGTGAGCGGACATGGAGTAGGCGCAGCCCTGCTTTCGGTCTCTGTAATGAATACTCTTCGCTCCGGGTCTCTTGCAGATGTTGACTTCACTGAACCGGATAATGTTCTTGAAGGTCTGAACATGGCTTTCCCAGGCGAAGAAAACAACCATCTCTTTTTCACCATCTGGTATGGGGTATATAATAAACAAACCAGAGAACTTAAATTCGCTAGCGGTGGTCATCCCCCTGCCTTATTACAAAGGGAATCATCCATGATTCAACTAACGACCAAAAACATAACCATTGGAGTAATTCCAGAAGCTCCCTTCGTGTCCAGTAACTGCCAAATAGAGGCAGGTGACAAGCTCTACCTATACTCTGACGGAGTATATGAACTTAAACTCAAAAGCGGAGCCCTCTGGCAATTCGAAGAATTCGTAAATTATCTGTGTGTAGAGGACGATGCCGGCAACCCGAAACTCGAAAAACTCTACCAACAAACCACAGCTATATCGGATGGAGCCTTGGAAGACGATTTTACTATTGTTGAGATTAAATTTGATTAAAGAAGGGCAATATAAATATATGAACATTGAAAGACCGCAGCTATTCGGCCTATATCCGTTTTTTTTGTTTTAGACTTACAAGTTATAATAGAAGAGATGCTAATCTGGTGTAAAATCATATTCGAATAAAACTTTATGCTACCCTCAACTATAACCATAACCAATAAAAATCATGGAAATCTTATATTTTGCCCGTAAGTTCCAGACAGAATTAAACAATATATCACTGATGATTTCAGCGCGGTTCGTAATGAGATTTTCTACCTTCATCATAATATTTCTGGCAATACTCACTCCCAGCACGGCATGCTCAGCAGAAAAAGAACTGATCTGGTATCATGTGGATTCCGCTCCCGGAGTTATACGTTCAGGCCCATTCAAAGGCCAAGGATACCATCAGTACTTTCTAAAAAAACTACAGGACTCGATGCCGGGATATAAACACATCGATAATTCCGCCAACTACAGTAGAATTATAAAGCAGCTTAAAAAATCAAACAGCTGCTGCATTGCCATGTATAAAAAACAAAGAACGGACACAAGCATTAAGCCTGTGTCCGTTCTTTTTTGATTGTAATTAAGTCTGCTTAGTTGGGCAGCTTGCGATGCATCTTCGCCGGTGCGGGATCAGCGATATCGCCATATGTCTGGCGGCCTTCGTGATCTCCGGGGAGATGCTCGGTTACAGGCATGCCTTCTTCGTTAACAAAAAGCATACAGTGACAATACTTATATTCCTTCATATCTGAACAAGGGCAAAGCCATTCACGCTCTGCAACGGCCTGCTGCTTGTCCGGGTAAAAACGGCAAGGACAGAGAGGACGCTTAAGTTCATCAAGATGCATAGCCAGACCGGTAGTCACGGCATCGGAGACATCTTTCATGGGATGAAGGTTAAGTCCGGTACGATCACAGTACTTCTCTACATACTTGGAGATCAATTTTACATTTTTTTCAGTAGGCTGAGACAAAATATCACCTTATTTCTTGATGTTTGTAATATAAATACGCACTATGAAACGCAAACTACATCCCCTAGTGCGTAGGCAGTCGCTTATTACCATTCATTGTAATAGAATGAAAGCGATTAATTACTATACAAAATTAAACAAAATATACCTTTAATTATGAATATATCAGTAATGGCAATAGTTCACTAACCTCACTGATTTCTACATATTCACGACCGCAAAGCTCACCATCACAAACCACTTCATTCACCCATGTGGTGTGAAATGGGATATGTACAGCACTGCCGCCTATTGTCACAACAGGCAGGATATCTGACTTCACAGAGTTGCCCACCATGAGAAATTCTTCATGCCCGATACTATGCTTACGGAGAATACTTTCATAAGCTGCACCGTCTTTTTCCGTCAATATTTCAATATGATCAAAATATTCGGCCATACCGGAGAGGTCAATCTTTCGCTGCTGCTCCGCCACATCTCCTTTGGTAATCATTAACAGCTCATAAGAACTACCAAGGGTTTGCAGGACTTCTTCAACACCCTCGATAAGCTCAACAGGATTGAAGAGCATGGCCCGTCCCAAATCAATCATCCTCTCGATCTCAGAGCTTTTGACATTACCCGGAGCAACTTGGTTGGCCGCGTCAATCATTGAAATAACGAAGTTTTTAACTCCGTAGCCAAAAGATTTAATATTGCGGGACAGGGTCTTTTCCAGAACTTCCAAGAATTTTTCAGAAGGCAGATGCACGGACATCATCTCCGCAACCTCGGCCTTGGCTTGATCAAAAAAAGGCTCATTCACCCACAAGGTATCATCAGCATCAAAACCGACAGCCCTTACTTTTCCATGAAACATTCCATTCTCCTTGTGCAGAAATTTAAGACCGATCCACTACAAGTCAAACACAGGACATAAAAAGGCACAGCTTAAATGGATTGTGCCCATAAAACTAATTTACTATGAAACTCTGATTGTCAGCGACTGATCAATAACCTAAACGGTAAAAATCGTGCAGGTGCGGTTCATCCACATCACTTATGGGACACCCTGTACCCTCAGTAAAAGGATGAATCTTAAAATTTGATTCAATGTCAGGTAACTCTTCTGTCATATGGATAGCTTGATTGTCTTTCATGGCAGCTGAATATCACTCTCGGCCAGCTCCAATCAAGTCCCAAAAATATAACTGAGTAATCAGTCAGCATTATATTTAAAAACAATCATAATTTTGAGAAATTAGTGCTGACTTGGTTAAAGAAAAGGGTTAATATTCGGCATTAAGTATTGAACTCGACTTTCGGAGATAATT
>DDLU01000072.1 GCA_002340305.1 Desulfovibrio sp. UBA2564 | reverse complement strand
GCCCTCAAGGGCGAGGGTAACTGTGCGGACCCCGGATGCCCTCAGGATATCGAGCAGTTCTTCAGTCAGTCCGTCGGCACGAACAGAGGAAAGGGAAAATTTGGTTTTACGCTTTTTCAGCCATTCGATGTATGGCAGCAGATCAGGCCAGTCAGTCAGGGCAGTTCCTACCAATCCCACCTTGGGCGGGTCAGCAAGTTCGACAATCTGTTTGAGCTGGTCGATGGAGGCGTGACGGGGCGGGCGGTAGATATATCCGGCGGCGCAGAATCTACACCCGTAAGGACAGCCGCGGTTGACTTCCACAAGGAACATATCCTTGAAGACCGCTTCCGGGCTGATGAAACATGAATAGGCCGGGTCTTTCAAGAGAGGAACCCCGTGTCCGTCTGATACCGACCCCGGGGGGAGCACAGCCCTGCGGACCTGCCCCTTGGTCATGCCGGGAACGTAGACTCCGTCCCGGTCTTTGATCATCTCGAGAAATTCTTTTTTGCTTCCCCCGCCATAGATATGCTGCTTCAGTTCGAGGCTGAGTTCCTTCAATCCCGCTTCAGCTTCTCCAACCCAGAAGAAGTCGAAGAATGGCGCGATGGGGGCGGGATTGAGGAAGGCCACCGGACCTCCGCCCATAACCAGCGGGAAGTCCGGGCGTTCCGCAGCAAGAGGCGGAACGCCCGAATCTTTCAGCATCCTGACCAGATGGAGGTATTCCTCCTCAAAGTTGATGCTGAAGCCGATCAGGGGAAACTCGGACAGCTCTTTGTCACTGTCCATGGAAACAGCCGGTTTTCCCGGTTCGCCAAGGAAGAATCTTTCCACCGCAAGCTCCGCGTCCGGAGCAAGCAGCCTGTAAACAGCCTGCCAACCTAAGGTTGAGAGAGCAGACCCCTTCCGTCCGGGAAAGACAAGAGCCGTGGGCAGACGGCCTCCTGTTTCTTCGGGCGAGGGTTCTTCCTTTCCGTAGTAGAAGAAATCTTCAGTTACGGACATGGTTAATCCCGGTGCGGACCGTAGGGTCCGTACTGTTTCCGATTTATAATCATCGCAAGTGTGACTGTTGTTTTACTAAACTAGTCAGCCTGTTTGCGGATGAAGGTCGGAACTTCAAAATCATCGTCGTCGTGGAAGATGAATTCTTCTCCACCGGAGTTAGCAGCCTGTTTAGGCTTAAGCTGAACAGGTTCGTTTGCAACATTCTCAGCGGGCTTGCTTGCGGTGTGGCGCAGGTAAGCGGGGATGGAGCGGTCTTCTTCAGCGTGAGCACTGCCCATCTGACGGACGTTGGTGGTTTCCTGTGTCTTAGGAGCCATGCCTCTGGGAGTCAGGTTGGGACGCTGCGGCTGTCCGAAGGACTGCTGCTCGACAACCGGGGTTGCTGCCTGCTCAATAGCACTGTCGATGCCGGTAGCAATAACGGTAATGCGCATTTCATCGCCAACTTCGGCATCAAATACAGTACCGAAGAAGATCTGTGCTTCTTCGTGTGCTTCTTCGTAAATGATGTTTGCTGCTTCACTGACTTCATCAATGGTCATGTCAGGGGAGCAGGTGATGTTGATGAGTACGCCTTTAGCACCTTCAATAGAAACATCTTCAAGCAGCGGGCTGGTGATAGCCTTCATGGCTGCTTCACGTGCCCTGTTTTCTCCGCGTGCGATACCGGTACCCATAAGGGCCAGTCCGGAGCTGGACATAACTGCCTGTACATCAGCGAAGTCAAGGTTGATCAGACCGTGAACGGTAATTAGATCAGCAATACCCTTAACGCCGTAGTAAAGGACTTCGTCAGCTTTTTTCAGCATTTCGGAGAAAGCAGCTTTTTTGGCTGCAAGCTGGAGCAGGCGGTCGTTGGGAATAGTGATGATGGAGTCGACCACCTTCTTCAGTTCCTCAATACCTTTTTCTGCCTGCAGCAGTCTGCGTTTGCCTTCGAAATAGAAAGGTTTGGTTACAACAGCAACGGTCAGCGCGCCTGCTTCTTTAGCAACTTCAGCGATAACGGGAGCAGCACCGGTACCGGTTCCGCCGCCCATACCTGCGGTGACGAAAACCATGTCGCAGTCGCTTACGAGTTCGCGAATCTGGTCAATGGACTCGAGAGCAGCGTTTTTGCCCACATCGGGGTTAGCTCCTGCGCCGAGACCTTTGGTCAGTTTGTCGCCGAGCTGGATTTTGTATTCAGCCAGTGATTTGTTGATGTCCTGAGCATCGGTGTTAGCAACTATGAAGCGTACACCGGAGAGTGCGGACTGGATCATGTTGTTGATAGCGTTACCGCCACCACCACCACAACCGATAACCTTAATTCTGGCTTGACCGTCGTTTTCAATTTCCATGTAATCCATCATCATTGTTAGATTCCCCTGTTAAACTTTTGCTGTTTACTTTTCCGTGATCGGGGTCGGAAAAGAACTCCATACCTTGAATTCACTGATAAAATTCGCCCACCTTCTCTGGCGATGCGTAGTTACGCGATATCAGTGAACCATTTGCGCATCCTGCCCAGAATGCGATTGAAGACATTTTCGTCACGGATTCTGAAGACCTGCTCGGAGCCGCCTTCTTTTTCCGCGCCGTACATGAGCAGTCCCACTGCTGTGGCGAATTTGGGACTGTTAACAACATCCTTCAGGCCTCCCATGCCTGCGGGATAGCCGATGCGGACCGGCAGATCGAAAATCTGTTCCGCCAGTTCCTGCATTCCGTCCACGAGAGAGGTTCCTCCGGTGAGCACAACGCCTGCAGCAATCATGTTCTTGTAACCGCTGCGGACCAGTTCCTGATCTACAAGGGAGAGGATTTCCTCACAGCGTGGCTCGCAGATTTCAGCCAGTACTCTCTTGGACATCTTGCGGTGATCGCGGCCGCCTACGGAGGGCACGTCAATGGTCTCATCAGTGGTGACCAGATCGGTGAGCGCGGTTCCGTATTTAACCTTGATCTGTTCCGCAGACCCCATGGGCGTTCTCAGCCCGAATGCAATGTCGTTAGTCAAGTTGTTACCGCCGAGGGCGATAACAGAAGTATGCTTAATTGAATCATTGGCAAAGATTGCCAGATCAGTGGTACCGCCTCCGATATCCACGATGGCAACTCCGATTTCCCTTTCTTCTTCGGAAAGAACAGCTTTACTGGAAGCCAGTGATTCAAGAACGATGTCGGAAACGTCCAGTCCTGAACGGTGGCAGGAACGGATGATGTTCTGTGCGGAAGTTACTGCGCCGGTGACTATGTGAACCTTAACTTCAAGGCGTACACCTGCCATGCCCAGCGGATCGGCAATGCCGCGCTGATCGTCAACAATATATTCCTGCGGCAGGGTGTGGATAACTTCCCTGTCCAGCGGAATGGCTACAGCCTTGGCTGCATCGATAACCCGGTCAACATCCTTCTGGGTAACTTCGCCGCCTTTAACGGCAATTACGCCGTGGCTGTTGAAACCTTTGATATGGCTGCCTGCGATACCTGCGTATACGGAGCGGATTTCGCAGCCGGCCATGAGTTCAGCCTCTTCAAGAGCCTTCTTAATGGACTGGACTGTCTGCTCAATGTTGACCACCACGCCTTTGCGCAGTCCTGTGGACGGGGCTGTGCCGATGCCGACAATGTCAACTCCGTCCGCAGTGGGTTCTCCCACAACAGCGCAGATCTTGGTGGTGCCGACATCGAGGCCGACGATCAGATCAGACTTGGACATAATTTTTTCTCCTCATCATCCTTGTAAATTAGGGGTATTGCCAATTGAGGCAATCATTTCCCGGAACTGCGTTTTTCAACCCAGACCCTGTTTTTCCCGGTTGAAATGACTGCCACGTCCCTGAACTCTCCCCTGTTTTTGAGGTCGTTCCATACTGCGTTCAGGTGTGAAAGCTGTTCTTGCCAGTTGTCCAGACCCAGCAGCACCGTAAGGCCGAGTCTGTCCATAAAAATTTCCATGCGGTTTCCGCCCTTTATATCGATCCACGCAATCTGGCCCGGATCAAAGGGCAGTTCCCGTCTACTGAGCATGCTCATGAATTCAGGCAGGATTGCTGCCTTATCCATGGCATCAGATTCAATATTCAGGAACGGCAGTGAACTGAACTTGCCCGGGGCTACCGGGGCGATAAGTTCGCCGTTGCTGTCGCAGTAGTAAAGAGCATCGTTGTGGCGGACCATGAAGCGGGGTTTTTTTTCGCGCACATGAATCTGCATCTTTGCAGGCAGCTGCCGTCTTACTGCCGCAGACTCGATCCATAGGTTGTCGCTGAGTCTGTTTTCCACTTCGCTGATGTTTACCGCAAGGCTGTTTTTATTCAGGTTCACATCGGCAATGTTCAGGATTTCCCCGTAGCTCAAGCGATGGTTGCCGCTGACCTTGATATCCTGCAAGGCAAAATAAGGCAGCTGGGTAACCCAGCGGTAACCTGCAAGGCAGCCGATCCCCAGAATAGCCAGCACCAGCAGACAGGCACCGGAAATGAATATCTTGCGCAGCAGGGCGGTAAAAATACCACCGGTCGGCTGCGAAGGATTCTTGCGCTTCTTCGCTTTGTTGCGGCCTCCTTTCTTTCCTGATTTGGAAAGATTCAGCCTGCTTTTGTTCAGTCCTGCTACGCTCATGACAGTATGATTACCTCCGGCTTTAGAGTGATGCCGAATTTTTCAGCCACAGCTTCGGTTGCCTGAGACATGAGTTCCAGTGCCTGCTCTGCGGTACCGTCTCCCTTGTTTTCGAGGAAGTTGGCGTGCATTTCAGAAAAGCCCATGCCCCCGAGGTTTCTGCCTTTGAATCCGGCATCGTCCAGCAGCTTGCCTGCGCTGCATCCTTCCGGATTCTTGAAAACACATCCGGCGGTCCTAGCGGTGACCGGCTGGGTGGTTTTCTTCTTTTCAAATGTTTCTTTTATCTTGGCCCGAACTTCTTTCTCTGTTGACCCGGAAAGCTCAAATTCAACTTCCCAGACCAGAAAGAATTCGTCATTTCCTAAAGAAAAATGGCGGTAGCCCCATTCAAGGTCTGCTGCGTCCTTCCAGAAAAGTCCCTTAGAAGGAGTCCAGAGCCGAACGCGCTTCACGGAAGCCTGCATGTCTGTGCCGTATGATCCGGCATTCATGGCGATGGAGCCGCCCACTGAACCGGGGATTCCGGCTAAGCCTTCCATTCCGCCAAGGCCATTCTTTATGAGCACTGAAAGCAGTCCCGGTAAACGCATGTCGGCGGGAACCAGCACGGTAGTACCGGATATTTCCGCTTGAGCTTTGCGATGGCGGGCCACCTGCACCAGAGCGAGGTTAAGTTCCCCGTCCCCGGCGAGCATGTTGCTTCCTTCACCGATGGCAAGCAGGCCTGAACCTTCACGCTCAACAAAGCGGGAAAGTTCATCCAGCCCGGCTTCATCGCGCACCTTGGCCTGTACACGGGCGTATCCGCCAATGCCGAGGGATGTGAGCTTTGCCATGCTCGGTTTATGGAGCAATTCCAGTGTCATATAGATATTTTCCTACAAAGCTGTTACTTCTTCCGGCTTGAGGACTTTTTCACCGTCCTCTGCCAGATACTTCAAAAACTTTTCGCCAACGGTGTAAATTGAACCGGCACCCTGAGTGATGAACAGGTCTCCGGGCTTGAGAATATTAGCCAGTTCGTTCTGCATCATTTCAAAGTCCGGGTAGAAGCGGACCTTGGTGTCGCTGACCTGTCTGATGCCCTGCGCCAAAGACATTCCGTTTACGCCCGGAATGGGATCTTCGGACGCAGGATAGATTTCAGTCAGCAGCAGTTCATCGGCTTTCTCAAAGGTCTTGCAGAACTCTCCGAACAGGGCCTCGGTGCGGGTAAACCTGTGCGGCTGAAAGGCCACAACCAGCCTGCGCTGCGGAAAGCAGGATTTGGCGGTTTCAATTGTAGCCTGAATTTCTGCAGGATGATGACCGTAGTCATCAACCACGAGGATTCCTTTGGCTTCGCCTTTTTTTTCGAATCTACGTCCTACGCCCATGAAGTTGGAAAGTCCGGAAAGGATTACTGCCGGATCAAGACCCGCTTCAAGGGAAACCCCGATTGCGCCCAGAGCGTTGAGTATGTTGTGCTTACCGGGCTGGGCCAGAGAAACTTCGCCGAGCAGCTTTTCATCAAGGTAAACCCTGAACAGGGAGCGGACTTCGCAGGACAGGATTTCACCGCGCAGTCTGTTGCCTTCGTTCAGGCCGTAAGTCATGCAGGGGCGTTTGATGGAGGGCAGCAGTCTCTGCACACCTTCATCGTCACCGCAGACAACGTTCATTCCGTAGAAAGGAATGGAGTTCATGAATTTGCGGAAACTCTCGTCAATGGCTTGCTGATCGCCGTAGAAATCAAGGTGGTCCTTGTCCACGTTAGTCACCACTGTGATGATCGGGGAGAGGCAGAGGAATGAACCGTCTGATTCATCCGCTTCGGCGATGAGGAATTGTCCGTCACCAAGACGGGCATTACTGCCGAAGGTATTCAGCCTGCCGCCGATGATGACGGTGGGGTCCAGCTCAGCTTCAGTGAAAATTGTAGCCAGCAAAGAGGTGGTGGTCGTCTTGCCGTGGGTTCCGGCAACGGCAATACCGGTACGCAGGCGCATCAGCTCAGCCAGCATTTCCGCTCTGGGAATGATGGGGATACCAAGCTCGCGGGCTTTGAGAACTTCCGGATTCTCTTCGGAAATAGCAGTGGACTTAACCACAACATCAGCATCGGTAACATTTTCTGCACCGTGTCCGATAAAAACCTGTGCACCCATCTTGAGCAGACGTTTAACCGGGGCCCCGGCTGCCAGATCGGAACCGGTCACGGTAAAGCCCATGTTGATGAGTACTTCGGCAATGCCGCTCATGCCTGAGCCGCCGATGCCGATCATGTGGATGTTGCCGACCCTGCTGCGCATGATGGGACATGCGGTGTCCGTTACTAAGGGTACACTCGGTCCTTCTGCTGCGATCATGCTGCACCTCTCACTGTTTTCATTCTAACAATATCTCCAATGCCGTCCGCGATGGCGGAGGCTGCGTCAGTGCGGGAAAATGAAAGTCCTTTGTTTCCCATGGCTTTCAAACCGTCCTGATCCGCAATCAGTTTAATAATTTCATCAGCCAGCCTGTCTCCGCCAAGTTCATTTTGCGGAATAAGTACTGCCGCTCCCAGATCAGTCAGGGAACGTCCGTTCCCGGTCTGGTGATCGTGGGTGGCATACGGAAACGGGATAAATATTGCCGGCTTGCCCGCTGCCGCAACTTCGAAAACAGTGGATGCTCCGGCTCTGCATACAACGAGTGAAGCTTCAGCATAAGCTTCGCCCATGTCATGGATGAACGGGGAAACCTTTCCGGTCTCCATGCCGTTTTCCGCGTATGCTTTACGGACTTTTTCAAAGTCAGCTTTTCCGGTCTGGTGGCGCAGGGTTATGCCTGCTTCCCTGAGCTTGGCGAGTCCATCGATTATTGCATCATTGATGGCTGCCGCGCCCTGGCTTCCGCCGAAGACCAGAACCTTTTTGGGGTCCGCAATTTGTTTAGCATTAGGGCCGGAGTTCATTATCTCTTTACGGACCGGATTACCCACCACGACAGTCTTTTCTGCGGGGAATGATTCGTTCCTGTCCTCAAAGGAGGCGAAAATTCTTTTTACAACCTTGCCCAGAATGCGGTTGGTCACACCTGGCACGCTGTTCTGTTCGTGGATTGCAGTGGGCACGCCGAGTATCCATGCAGCCAGTACCGGACAGAATCCGGCATAGCCGCCGAAACCGATAACTACGTCAGGCTTAAAGGATGCAATCTCCTTCAAAGCCATAAACATGGCAGCCACAACCCAGAGCGAACCGAAAACTTTTTTAATCCCACCGCCCAGAACGCTTTTTGCCGGAAGTCCTTTAAAAGCGATTCCAGCCCGTTCAACCATTTCCCGTTCCGGTCCCTTGCCGCCGAGAAAGAGAATCTCGCATTCGGGGAAACGGTCTTTGATTTCATGGGCAACGGCAAGTGCAGGGAAAACATGGCCCCCTGTGCCGCCCGTGGTCAGGATAATGCGTTTCATCAGACTTTCCCCCGTGAAAGATTAAGGAGAATGCCTGTGCAGATGCAGGAGATCAGCAAGCTTGATCCGCCGTAACTTACGAAGGGCATGGGTACACCCTTGGGAGGTACGGTTCCCATGACCACTGCGAGGTTCAGGCAGAAGCCTAACGCCAGCATGATGGTCAGCCCGTAAGCGGTAAAACGGTCCTGCAAATCATCCTGTGCCAGCGCGATTTTAAATCCGCGCCAAACGAGGAAGGCGATGACTGCAAAAACAGCCAGTACGCCGATAAAGCCGAGTTCCTCACCCACAACCGCCATAATGAAGTCGTTGTGCGCTTCGGGGAG
>DDLU01000176.1 GCA_002340305.1 Desulfovibrio sp. UBA2564 | reverse complement strand
ACGCGACGGTGGTCGCCGTGACGACAGGCGCGGTGGCGGTCGTCGTGACGACAGACGCCGCAGGTAGTCACTGCCTCAATAAGTCTATTCAAAGCCGCTGGGTGATTCACCCGGCGGCTTTCTTATTTTTCCCTACTTACTAGTTTAGAATTTCGTCTCTAACTTGACTCCCCCTCAAATCATCGATAATGATTTTCATCCCCACTCTCATACAACAGGAAATCATATGAATAAAACATCCCGGCAACTGGTTTCACCTTCCGGCAAAGGCAGGGAAACCATGTACGTACTTTTTGCTGCAATTCTAGTGGCTGCTACGTGCGCAACCCTCATTTTTTTAAATCAGAAGCAGTCTGCAGTTGCAGGATTGGAGAGCTTTCAGATCAGGGCATTCAGTGACCTGAACGATAAAGAGTTGGCAGTTTTCAACGGCCTATATACTGCGGCTGTTGAAATCAATGGAATACATGATGATGAAGAGGAATGGTTGACTGTGAAACAGTTGGAGGGAGAACTGATGCCTCCATTCACAAAGGACTCTTCGTGGAAGAAGAGCGGAAAATACACTTGGGACAGAGTCCTGCGTCCAGCCGGATCCATGGATATCGCCCTTTACACAGGACACCCGGAAAAAGGTAAGAAGATGGGGTCCTTCATTCTGCTTTTCCTTCACGACCATGCCAAAAAACAGGGTAATGCACGGACAGAACCTACGCACGCTCCTTATGAAATCTGGTATCATCCTGCCCCTGGCAAGACTGCCCCGCAAGTAGCCACGGATCAAGGTTTCATATCCGCAGGCTGGAAAGAAGTAATCGCTTACAGCGGTGAAGACGAAGTTAAAAGAGTAAAAGGATAAATTATGTCACGCATAAAAATATTTACATTAGCTGCCCTGCTGGTCATTTGTGTATCATCGCAGGCTCTCGCACAGGAACAGGGTAAAAAACTGGTCATCGGCACAACTCTTCATCCCTACTACAGCTTTGTAACCAACATCGTGCAGGACCGGGCTATCGTCCAGCCACTGATCGGAGAAGGATTCAACCCGCACAACTACCGCCCCCAGCCGGAAGACATCAAGCGGGTCATGAATCTGGACGTGCTGGTAGTAAACGGTATCGGTCACGATGAGTTCGCCATGGAAATTCTCGGGGCAGCCCAGATGAAAGGCAAAATCCCGGTCATTTTTGCTAACAAGGATGTTTCGCTGATCCCGGTAGCGGGGAATATGGACGACCTTAAAATAGTTAACCCTCATACCTTCATTTCAGTTACCACCTCCATCCAGCAGATCCACACCATCGCTGCAGCACTGGCAGAGATTGATCCTGACAATGCAAAATATTACAAGAAGAACGCCCGCAAATACGTGCGTAAGCTGCGCAAACTCAAAGCCAAATATATGCAGCGCATTGCCGATTTGCCGGATATGGAATTTCGCTGCGCCACCATCCACGGCGGCTACGATTATCTTTTGCAGGATTTCGGGTTGCAGGTAACAGCGGTTATCGAGCCTAACCATGGCTTGAAACCCACCGCCAACCAACTCGCCAAAACAATCAAGAAGATCAAAGCCCTTGATGTGGATGTTATCTTCACTGAAATGCACTTCCCGGACAAGTACGTGGACACCATCCATGAAGAAACCGGAATCCGTATCCGCCACCTTTCACACTTAACCGGAGGCTCCTACACAGCAGATGATTTTGAAAAAGGAATCGAAGCCAACATGAAAGCCCTTACCGATGCACTGGTAGAAGCGCACGCGATCAAGGAAGGCAAGTAATGAGCACCGTGGCGCAAACAAAACCAGGCCCTTCAATAAGCTTTGAAAATGTCAGCCTGACTCTGGGCAACACAGAAATTCTAAATAATCTCAGCTTCGACATTTACTCCGGGGCCCTGCACTGCATTATCGGTCCCAACGGCGGCGGCAAGACCTCGCTGCTGCGTTCCCTGCTTGGTCAGATGCCCCATTCGGGAAATATCAAAATTGACTGGCATGGCAACAGAACCATCGGCTATGTGCCCCAGACTCTAAATTTCGACACAACCCTCCCGGTTACTGTTGAAAACTTCATGTCCATGACCTGCCAGACCCGACCTGCTTTCCTGAGTCCATCTGCAAAGGATAGGAAACTCATCGAAGCAGCCCTTGAGCGTGTTAACATGGCCGGAAAGTCCAAACGCATCTTCGGACAGCTTTCCGGTGGAGAAAGGCAGCGCGTGCTGCTGGCTCAGGCTCTTCTTCCCGATCCAGCCCTGCTCATCCTTGATGAACCGACCACAGGTCTGGATAAAGCCGGGGCTGCCATCATGGGCGGTCTGCTTCAGGAACTCAAAGCTAAAGGTGTAACCATCCTGATCATCCACCATGACCTTATGGAAGTAAAAAAAATCGGTGATTGCGTGACCTGCATCAACCGCAAGGTTCTGTTCAGTGGATGCCCCACCGAAGAGCTTACCGCTGAGCGCATCCTGAACATTTTCAGTTCAGCAAGGGAGGCAGCATAATGGATTTCATATACAATCTGATCAGGACCCCGCTCATGGAAATGGGCAAAAACGGCGTTCTGCCCGATTATTTCCAGTACGCCTTTGTCATCAATGCCCTGATCTGCTCTCTGCTGGCAGGACCGATTCTAGGCGGCATCGGGACCATGGTAGTTGCCAAACGTCTGGCCTTCTTCTCACAGGCAGTGGGGCAGGCAGCTTTGACCGGGGTTGCGCTGGGCATTGTACTCGGCGAGCCGTACACCGCTCCTTACGTATCCCTGTTCGGATTCTGCATCCTTTTCGG
>DDLU01000118.1 GCA_002340305.1 Desulfovibrio sp. UBA2564 | reverse complement strand
ATATCGGAGATTGCTTCCCTTAAATCTCCGAGCACCTTGCGCTGATCCGGACCGTTCAAACGATTGTAAAAACGGCGGGCCAGAGCGGTACGGCCGACGATCTTTCCGTGACAATGGTTGAGCAATTTTGCTCCCTCAGGCAGGCCAAGTCTTTTGGCTGCTTCGGGATATACGGGATGATCTGTTTCCATGACATCCCACTGCTTGCGGGCAAGCTCATAAGCTTCTGCAGCAGTAACTTTTCTCACTCTTTTGTCTGCCAGCAAAGTTTCCGCAATTGCCCGGAGAGGCGGAATCTTGGAAAGGTCATCTTTGTAAAATTCATAGGTTGACTGACTAGCCACTGTTTTTTCCTCCAAAGAAAATGTAAGTCGTCACGACTTCTGGAAGTCGCCATTAACTCCATTTGCGATAAAATGCCACTGTTCATTTACTTAAAATTAATAAGTTTTCCCTAATGAACTGCTTCCCTGTTCGGCTTCGCAAATTTTCACACAATTAGACCAATAATGTTCACACTTCCCCCTGCCGGGGTATCATAAATGAAAAGGCGCATTCCCTGCTTAGAGAATGCGCCTTGATTCTATCAGTATTGTTCTGCTGTTTCCAGCGTACTTTCCTGTTTACCGCGTTTGGCAACCGCAATTCTGCGTTTGCATTTTCCCATCGCGGTCTGTTTGGAAAGCTTGTTCATCATAATTTATTCCTACATTGCCAGAACGGACCAGAGAACACCAGCACCAACTGCAGACCCGAGAACACCGGCTACGTTAGGTGCCATAGCGTGCATGAGCAGAAAGTTATGGGGATCTTCGTCGCGGGCAACCATCTGAACCACTCGCGCGGAGTCAGGAACAGCGGATACGCCGGCAGCACCGATCAGCGGGTTGATCTTATCCTTACATACAAGGTTCATGAGTTTAGCAAAGGCCAGACCACTCGCTGTAGCAACACAGAAGGAGGCAGCACCCAGCCCGAAAATGAGCAGGCTGTCAGGAGTCAGGAAGGTCTGGGCCTGAGTTGATGCACCGACGGAGAAACCGAGCAGGATGGTAACAGAGTCGATGAGCGCGGTACGCGCGGTCTCTGCCAGACGCTCGGTAACGCCTGATTCTTTGAGCAGGTTACCAAAGAAGAGCATACCAACCAGAGCAAGTGACCCCGGAGCGATAAGCGCGGTGATAATGAAGCCGCCAACAGGGAAAAGAATCTTTTCACGAGTGGAAACTTCACGGGGGGCACTCATACGGATGAGACGCTCTTTCTTGGTGGTCATCAGTTTCATAATGGGAGGCTGAATAACCGGAACCAATGCCATGTAAGAATACGCGGCAATGGCAATTGCCCCTAAAAGATGCGGTGCCAGTTTGGAGGAAAGGAAGATAGCCGTAGGCCCGTCCGCTCCGCCAATGATGCCGATAGCACCGGCCTCACTTGGGGTGAAGCCCATATACATGGCTCCAATGAGGGTTGCGAAAATACCCATCTGGGCTGCTGCGCCGAGCAACACCAGCCTCGGGTTGGAGAGCATGCACGAAAAGTCAGTCATGGCTCCGATGCCGAGGAAGATCAGCGGCGGAAAAATACCTGCGCTGACCCCGAAGTAGATATAGTAGAGCACACTGCCTTCGTCATAAACGCTGAGCGGCATCCCGGCGATTGACGGGATGTTACCAACGATTGCGCCAAACCCGATGGGCAGGAGCAGCAGCGGCTCGTAGTCCTTAATAATTGCAAGGGCGATGAAGATGATTCCGATGACGATCATAATGAAGTTGCCGGGGGTCATCTCTGCAAAGCCCGTAGTGCTTAAGAAATGCAGAAGTATATCCATAACGTTCGTCTAGCCCTTGTTTTTATGCAGAAATGCCACTGCAGCGGCCACAATTTCCTGTTCCGAAGGCCCGGTTTGGACCTGAGGAGTCGGTGCACTGACCACCGGCCCACTATGGTGGGCTGAAGGCGGAATAATCTTATTAAAAAACGCAGCAATCCTGGGAAGCAACGCAATGTAAACACTTACCAGAAGCAAAGCTACAAACACGATGCTCATGCCTGTGATAGAAAGTGCCACACCGTTACCCGCGACTACGTTGTCCCAACTGAACAACATCTGTTGCATTACTTATCTCCTATCCTTATCTATAGACTGTTCCCAAATAGCGGGAGGCAAGGTGCGAAAAAAGATTGTAACGAAGCATACTTAACGCATGTTAGTTTCTGACTTTTTTGACGCTCACCTCAGGCGTAAGGTCTTGTATACTCGAAGACTCGCTAACAATTCACTTTACGCCGCAGATCGCTGTTTTGGGGCGGTCTGACTAGGCAGTCATCTGGGCAAGGGGCTGTCCCTGCTGCACCTGATCACCCGCGGTAACGGAGAAAGAGGTCACAGTTCCGGCCTTGTGCGCCTTGACTTCCATTTCCATCTTCATGGCTTCCATGACGATGATGGTCTGTCCTTCCTGAACCTGAGTGCCGGGGTCCACTGCCATTCTGATGATCAGACCGGGCATGGGAGCAGCGATAGGTTCGGATGCACCAGCAGGTGCTGCGTCCCCGGCTGCTGTGGTAGCACCGCCTGCTGCGGGAGCGTCACCGGCACCGATGTTAAAGGACTTGCCGTTGATAGTCGCGGTGGAGCCGTCAACATTTACTGTATAGGAATGACCGTCCACAATAACATTGACCAAACCGGAGCTGGAACCACCGCCGACAGTTGCGCCCAGCTTCTTGAGCTGCTCAGCTTCGACATCTTTCTTGTAACGGATACCGATACGGGCATCGCCTTTAAGGTAGCTGACACCCTTATCTTTACAGGTAGCAACGATGAAGATGTTTTCGTCAGTAAGCTCGAAACCTTCTTTTTCACAGATTTCACGTGCAGGCGCGAGACCTTTACTTGGATCTGCATCGTTGATTTCAAGCGGAGTTTTCTTGGTCGGTTCAAGTTCCATCTGCTCGGATGCAAGCTTGACAATTTCCGGATCAGGCTCAACCGGGGTCTTACCGAAGTAACCCAGAACCATTTTACCGTAACCGTCAGCAAACTTCTTCCAAGGCCCGAACATTACGTTGTTGAATGCCTGCTGGAAGTAGAACTGGGAAACCGGAGTAACGGAAGTACCGAATCCACCCTTGCGTACAACTTCACTCATTGCACGGATTATTTCGGGGTATTTATCCATGAGACCGTTGTCCCTGAGCATCTGTGTGTTCGCAGTGAGTGCGCCACCGGGCATGGGGCTGAAAGGAATCATGGGATCGACCTGGGTCGCTTCGGGCGGCAGGAAGTAATCCTTCATGCAATCGCGGAAAACGTCTTCGGCCTTGATAATTTTATCAATATCCACATCAAGAGTGTAATCGGTACCACGCAGGATGTGCCACATAGTAATGATATCGGTCTGGCAGGTTCCGCCGGAAGCGGGAGCCATGGACAGGTCAATAGCATCTGCGCCGGCTTCAACAGCAGAATGATAACAGAGTCCACCGATACCTGCTGTCTCGTGGGTATGAAAATGAAGAAGCACATCTTCAGGCAGCATCTTCTTGGCGGCTTTGATAGTCTCATAGACCTTAGCCGGGGTGGACGTACCGGATGCATCTTTAAAACAGACAGAATCAAAAGGAATGTCCGCATCAAGAATCTGACGCAGGGTCTTCTCGTAAAATGCGGCATCATGTGCACCGGAACATCCCGGCGGAAGTTCCATCATGGAAACTACAACCTGATGTTTAAGTCCGGCATCAGCAATACACTGACCACTGTAGATCAGGTTGTTGACATCGTTGAGAGCGTCAAAGTTACGGATGGTAGTGATGCCATGCTTGGCAAAAAGATCAGCATGGGCTTTGATAACGTCACTGGGCTGGGATTCAAGGCCGACAACGTTAACACCGCGAGCGAGTGTCTGAAGATCGGCATCGGGACCTGCTGTTTCCCTGAACCTGTCCATCATATCAAAAGCGCATTCATTGGAATAAAAGTAGAGGGCCTGGAACCGTGCGCCCCCACCAGCTTCGAACCAATCAACCCCTGCTTCTTTTGTTGCTTCAACAGCAGGCAGGAAATCATCGGTTTTAACTCTGGCTCCGTAAACGGACTGAAAGCCGTCACGGAAGGCAGTACACATGAACCTAATCTTCTTCTTGGCCACTTCCCCTCCCTATGGTCTGAGAATGGAATATAACTCCACAAACGGGGAAGCCTGTGGATACACATTCTTGTTAAACCCAATTTTTTAAAAGGAAACCAGTAATTTACGAGAACTAATTCGTCTAGCCTGAATAAAAATGTGGCAATAAGACGAGCTAAAAGTAACAAGTACCTAACACAATCTCCTGACAATTTCAGCAAAAAAGAGTCGCTAAAAAAATTTTAGCCCGCAGAATTAATAAGTGCGTTAATGTGAGACGCATTTCTTCAGGGCCACATCTCTGAAAAGACCACAGATACGCCGTAAAGACTTATTATTAAATGATTTTTAAGTAGAAGGTTCATCCTTACCTTCAACGTCATCCTTGATCATAATCGCAATCTCATTTTCATGCAAAGATGTTATTTGATCTGTAAAAGTTCACTTTCGAACTCTTTTTCAAACTAAAAACAACATATTTGAACATTTTTTCACAATGCAATTTACATTTTTGTTTTTCAACACCCTAAAACCTTCCACTCAACGGAAAACCTACCGATAAGGTGGCTAATTATGAAAAAATCCATTATTTATCTATGTATCCTTACCAAAACAAAAAAAAGCCGCCCACTTAAAGCAGACGGCCAAAGGTTCACTTCTTGATTTCTATATTCAGCTCGAAAGAAAACTCGACATTAAAACACCGAAAATATGTAGCTTTATTTTATATTACTACTTTTGTCGAAGATCATCGATGCAGTTATTCGTTCCACCGCAACAACCGTCCTCCGCTTTGGAAGCCGAACAATCACAACCACAGCCGCAACCACCCGACCCTTTTCCAAACCACTTTCTAGCCAAATAAATTGCTGCGCCTGCAATCGCGGCGAAGACTATTACATTTTCCATCAGGAACTCCACTGATAAAGGATTTCATTTTCATGAAACCCAATTGTAACCCTGATTCGCATGAAGTCAACCCTAGCTGAGCAGAATTCCAGCACGGCAAAAACCTCTGTATGATCCCCCTTTACATTAGGCGACAAAATCCTGAAGCATGCCGATCAGCTTGTTAAACGATCCAGGAAACCTATCGATCAAGGTCTGGCATGCAATGTAAGTAGCGAATAAAAAAGCTGCGAATCCCCCCCAGACAACTACGTCAAATAAAACCGGTATGGTTTTTCCGGAAAATAGTTTTTTGCGCATTTCTTACCTCCATGCAAACTATCAGCAACATGCATACCAATGAGACACCGGGCACGCAGACGCAGACAAAACTCTGAAATAAAAGAATAATTAAACAAATTATTCGAATTTAATATTTGTCATAAAATTGGCAGGAATATTTTCCCCGAAATAAAAATGAAACTTGTACACAAGCAGCCCAATGTGTAATAATTTAAGTAAATTTTCTTAGGGTCGAACAGGATTTGGAAGATGAGCATGAGAAAAGAACAACTTCTCCAAGAATTGCAAACAAAGAACGCACGTATCGCAGAGTTGGAAGCGCAACTCTACGGAACAGACAGCTATTTAGAAGAACGCTTCCACAAACTTATTGATCACGTAGAAATGGTTTCCGTGCAGGGGTACGACAAAGACCGCACAGTGGTTTTCTGGAATGCAGCCAGCGAGAAACTTTACGGCTATTCAAAAGAAGAAGCACTGGGCAGAAAGCTTGAAGATCTGATTATTCCAGACTTTATGCGTGAAGGTGTAGTAAGTCATATTCGTGACTGGCATGAAAAAGACATTCGCATTCCCGCCGGAGAGTTGGACCTGCTCCGCAAAGATGGAAGTACCGTTCCGGTATATTCTGCCCATGTGATGCAGGAAAATCCTGACGGTTCCAAATATATGTACTGTATTGATGTTGACCTAACGGAAATTAAAAAAGCGCACAGGCAACTTGTTGATGCCAAAGAACAGGCAGAATCTGCCAACCGGGCCAAAAGTGAATTTCTCGCAAACATGAGTCACGAAATCCGAACCCCTCTCAACGGAATACTTGGGATGTTGCAGCTTCTTAAGTCCACTCCGCAAGATAAAAACCAGCTTGAATATATTGATCTGGCGGTAATGGGTGCCAAGAGGCTAACGACCCTGCTTTCTGACATTCTTGATCTTTCACGGGTTGAAGCCGGCAAACTCTCCGTTGATCCGGCTCCATTCGGATTACCCGAACTCCTAAAAAACATTGCTGACCTCTACCGCCCCTCAGCCGAGCAAAAAAACTTAAAAATTGAACTGTCGCTGCACCCGGAAACAGAGCATCAGGTAACCGGAGACTCCGCACGATTGCAGCAGGTGCTAACCAATCTATTAAGTAATGCCATTAAATTCACAGCTGATGGAGTCATCAAATTAGAGACACACCCTTTGCCGCATCCTGACCAATACACAACCAGAGTCCTTTTCAGCATAAGCGACAGTGGTCCGGGAATACCGGACAATAAATTTGCGGAACTATTTACCCCATTCTCGCAGGTGCATAAAGGCTACCTACGCAATCAGCAAGGAGCTGGACTAGGCTTGACTATCTGCAAACAACTGGTCGAGTTAATGGGCGGAAGTATTGCAATTGAAAGTGGTGAAACACACGGGACAACTGTTTACTTTTGCGTGCCATTCAGTCTATCAGTGCCAGTAAAACCAACGCTCACCCAAACAAAGAAAATAAAAAATAAAAGGACAAAACTCAAAGTCCTGCTGGTTGAGGATGAAGCAATCAGCCGTCTTGCCGCAAGAAAGCAAATGGAAATTGCAGGCTGCGAAGTTATTGCCGTTGAAAACGGACAACAGGCTTTGGACGCAGCCACAAGAGAAGAGTTCCATATTATAATGATGGATATTCAAATGCCGATTATGGATGGGATTGCTGCCACGAAAGCAATCAGAAGTGGTGAGGCAGGTCAATCCAACGTTAACATCCCCATCATTGCTATGACAGCCTACGCCATGAAAGGAGACCGGGAAAATTTTTTGGGAGCAGGAATGGATGCCTATCTTTCAAAACCCATTGAGCACAAAAAACTACTAAAAATGCTTGATAAGTTTCGCCCCAAAAGGGGTCAGGGCTAACCTCTGTTTCCCGGAACCTTCCTTGACACGCCCCTCACTGTGCTATACTTTCAAAAAAAGTATGCAGATCAAACCTCACAAATGAGAAATCAGGGCCATTTACGCCCACTCATTCTGATAAGGAACAAATATATGCACATATCTGAAGGGATACTTTCACTGCCGGTCCTTGCTTGCGGTGCTGTTGTGGCTGCGACAGGAACAATGATCGGGCTGAAAAAAATCGATTCGGAAAAACTTATTTCCGTAGCCTTGCTGTCGTCTGTTTTTTTCGTAGCTTCATTGATTCATATTCCCATAGGACCTTCAAGCGCACACCTGATCTTAAGCGGACTCATGGGGCTGTTGCTTGGCTGGGCAGCCTTTCCGGCAATCCTGACCGGACTGCTCCTGCAAGCTGTACTTTTTCAATATGGAGGACTGGCTGTCATCGGCGTGAATACCGCCATCATGGCTCTGCCTGCCGTGGCCTGCCATTACATGTTCCGTCCGTTACTCAATAAAAACGTTTTCAGCCTGAGCGTAGGCGCATTCTTTTGCGGAGCAGTGTCTATCGCACTTTCTGCTCTCCTGACAGCATTAGCCCTTTCCTTCACTGATGAAAGCTTTACTTCAGCCGCACAGATGATCGTTTACGGACACATCCCCATCATGATCATCGAAGGTTTTATCTGCACATCAGCTTACGGATTCCTGCAAAAAGTAAGACCTGAAATGCTGCTCGCCACCCAAGAAACATAGCTCATAATTACAAAAACAAATAAGGCCGGATCAGGAATTTCCCGATCCGGCTCTTTCTTTTGCTAAAAATGAACACGATGGCTACTCAATAACCTTCATACTCTCCCACTTACCGCCTCGAAAACGCCAGTAGAAGGCACCTGCCAGAACAATTACGTAAAGGGTAAATATAGCCCAGAGGAAATAGGGTCCCAAAGGAAAAACCTCGACTCCCAGATAACAGGGAATGACCATCACTGCGATGCAGCTTACTCCGACGCTTTTCATGACAAAGACAATGTCCCCTGCACCTTTCAAAGCACCGGAATAAACAAGTGCCGTCCCGTCAAAGAGAATATAGGCGGCAGTGAAACGCAGGAAGTGAGTACCGTAATCAAGTACATCGGCAAAAACAGCGTCACTGACTGTGTCTGGACGGAACAGAAACAGGAGCAGTTCCGGGAAGAGAAGGTAGATCATCCCCATGAACAACATCCAAATGCAGGTGATATGGAAGGCGCATTTAGTGGCCCTTCTCGCATAATCAGGTCTCCCCTGCCCGATGGCCTGTCCGACAAGAGTGCTGACCCCCACGGCAATTCCGTAAGCCGGAAAAAAGGAGATGCCATCAATGGAAAGAACTATGTTGCTTGCTGCAAGGATAACTGTTCCCAACCTACCGACCATGTACACAAAGAATGTAATGGCGAAGATATCAAGAAAGAACTGCACGCCATTGGACAGGCCGTAAGCAATAAATCTCTTAAACAATTCCGGCTCAAAACGGAAATTAGTGCGTGTCTTGAAAGCCTTTTCATTGGCCTGATTAAAAATGAGCGGGACATAAATGGAAACAATGACTGCCCCAGCTGTAATTGTGGCAATGGCTGCCCCGCGGATACCCATTTCCGGAAATAACCAGAATCCGTTAATGAGTGCATAGTCGAGCGGGATATTCACCGCTGCCCCGATCATATTGACCACCATGACCGTACGGGTCAGACCACGTCCGGCAAAAAAGCCTGAAAGCGCAGTATCAAGAACAGGCAGGCCTGCCCCCAGCATGAGGATTCTGAAATACTGAATTTCCAACTCCAGAACCTCAGGAGGATGCCCTCCACTTTCCAGAAGCGGGGTGAGCCAAAAGCCCATTACTGCCAGAATCACCCACGCGCCAAGGGCAAAATAAATACCCTGCCAAAGACTGGATGCTACGCGCTCCGGTTTTGCGGCCCCGGTATACTGGGCAATGAAAACATTAATATAACTGGCCACTCCCATGAAAAAGGAGATGAACATAAAGGACATGATGCCGGCAGGCAGAGCTGCTGCTATTGTTTCCATTGAATAACGCCCGAGAAAAATACGATCTGTGACCTGCATTATAGTGGTGGAGGCCATGCTAACCGCAAGAGGCATACTTATATTGAGCACATGCTTGTACCCAAACGGTTTATTCCACAACGATTTCATATATATCAACTCCATATTTGTGCTTTACAGCTAGAGAATTTAACCAGTCAGTACGTGACTTTTCTGATCATAATCAGATCGGCATAAAATCAAAGCGAAGGAGAGATTCTGGGGATAATTTTTTATTGCACATAAGAAA
>DDLU01000233.1 GCA_002340305.1 Desulfovibrio sp. UBA2564 | reverse complement strand
GCACAGGCTTGCGTCCATATTTGTCCGACAATGGTCCGTAGACCAGCATGAAAATGCTGAACAGAATAAAAAACAAAACTAGTGAAAGGTTAACTTCAACAAGAGAGATTCCCCACTGGGCCTGAATGGTCGGCAGTGCAGGAAGATACATATCCGTAGACAAGGCGGGAAAAGCCGCCAACATTGTAATAAAAAGAAAATTAGGCATAGGAATACTGGTGTTAGAATAAAAAAATACAGATCAACTCAGATAAAAGGAGGAAAATTGTCAGGGGAAAATTTGATTCTGCAATGGGCCCGGAGATGAGATTCGCTGAGAATAGGCCTGTCAGGATTGCAGGTCAACTATTGATTTAACTATACACAACATCATTAAAAGTTATCAACACTACATCAAGAGGCTTTTTTAATTAACGAATTAACAAAAACAAGCTACAGCTTAAACATTGTTTTAAATAGTGCTTGACTGAACCGTTAAAACAATCATACAGAACTTCAAACAGCGTTTTAATCTTTGTTGGAGAAATATATGAGCGACCAAACTACTAAAGAAAGAATTTTGGAATCTGCCAGTCATGTCTTCTGCGCGAAAGGTTTCAAAGGAACCACCGTGCGCGATATCTGCGCCGAGGCTGATGCCAATGTTGCAGCCATCAACTACCACTTCGGTGATAAGCGTAAACTGTATTATCAAGTGCTGGAAATGTGGATGGACCAATCCATGAAGCATTCAACCATGCTGGAAGAGTCCGTACAAGCCCTGCCTCCGGAGGAAAAACTACGTTTGTATGTTCGAAACGAACTGCTTCCCCTGTGCACCTATGATGACCCGGAAAAAAACAAGAAACGTCAGATCAGGTTGCTCCTTGAAGAATACGTTTCCGAAGACTGTGATCCGGATCTTTTCAAATGCCACGACACCATTGAGGAAAAAGTGCTTTTCCCGCTGATTAAAGATCTGCTGGCTCCAATAGGTGATCCAAAAGTTCTGGAACAGGCCTGCATGGCTGCAAGCGGAGTCATTGTTCATCACTTCCTGATGATCATCCATTACCCGGAGGGTGAAATTCATTCTGAAGAACAGCTCGAATTTATGGTCGATTTCTACACAACTTTCATCCTCGGCTCCATGAAAGGTATTAAGGAAAAATACAATGCAGAATAGAATTTTCTTGCCCGTAATACCGGCTCTGATGCTTATAGCACTCTATGGATGTGAATCTGACAAAAAGATTGAAGCCAACACCGAAGCCCCGGAAAGAGCCGTTCGTGTCGGTACCGTCGAAGTTGTTCCTGTGACCATCAAGGACATGCTGACGCTGCCCGGAGAGACCGAGCCGGACAAAGATGTCTGCGTTTCTTCTGAGTCAGCCGGAACAGTGGTCTGGCTTGGGGTAAAAGAGGGTGACTATGTGCGCAAAGGTCAACTCATCGCCCGTCTCGACGGTGCTTCCAGCGGAGCAAAATTCGACCGCGCCAAGGCAGCCAAAAAGCTCGCAGCAGAGCAGCTTCGCCGCCGTAAAGAGTTGCTCAAAAAAGGTGTGCTGGCTCAGGAAGAATATGACCGGATCAAGGCCGAACTTGAGCAGAGCGAAGCTTCGCTGAAAGAAATGATGGTAAACGTTGAATACGGTATTGTGCGCGCTCCCATCGCCGGGGTGGTCAATAAGCGTTACATAGACCGGGGTGAACGCCTGGAAGTTGGCTCCAATGTTGTCGATATCGTGGACTCATCCACTATCAAGACCATCGTCAACGTGCCGGAAATGGATATTTCCTACATCAAAAAAGGCCAGAAAGTGAGCGTCTCAGTTGATGCCCTGCCCGGTAAAACGTGGGAAGGCGTGATCGACTTCGTATCTTTCAAGGCTGATAAATTTTCCAAAACTTTTGAGACCAAAGTCATCACCGATAACTCCGCAGGAGAAATCCGCGCCGGGATGCTGGCCCGTGTTTCCCTGCTGCGCCGCACTGTTGCCGATGCCGTTACCACTCCCCTTTCCGCCATCATCAATCAGGGTGGAGAGCGGATCATTTACGTGGAAAAAGACGGAGTTGCTCAGGTACGCACTATTGAAATCGGCGTAATTGAAGGCAACCGCGCTCAGATTACCAAAGGTCTCAAAGCAGGTGAAAAGCTGATCACAGCCGGACATACCATGGTTGAAGACGGCACAAAGGTGGTGCCCCAGTGATTATTAACAAGGCAGCATTAAACAGGCAGTCCACCGTAATGGTCCTGCTTGTTTTCATCATCATTGCCGGAATCTCAAGCTATGCATCCCTGCCTCGCGAGAGTGACCCGGATATCACTATCCCTTACATATTTGTGCAGACAAACTTTGAAGGTGTGGCACCAGAGGATATGGAAACCCTGATCACCATGCCCATCGAGCGTAAGCTCAAAGGACTTTCCGGGACTAAGGAAATCTCCTCTATTTCCGATGACGGGGTCTCCATTATCAAAGTTGAATTCAACCCCGATGTGGATATTGACGATGCATTACAAAAGGTGCGTGACAAGGTAGATCAGGCCAAGCCGGACCTGCCTTCCGACCTGCCCGATGAACCGGTCATCAACGAGGTTAACCTTTCAGAACAGCCAATCCTGAACGTGGTTCTTTCAGGTCCGTTCTCTCTTAAAAGGCTGAAAGTATTTGCCGAACAGTTGGAAGACCGCATTGAATCCGTTCAGGGTGTTCTCAATGCCAAAATCATCGGTGGTCTGGAGCGTGAAATCCATGTCGAATTCGATATGGACCGCGTGGCCTTCTATAATATTCCCATTTCCAGCCTGCTTAATGCGCTGAAGAACGCCAACGTAAACACTCCCGGCGGTTCTGTTGAAATTGGGAAATCCAAATATCTTGTACGCGTGCCTGAAGATTTCAAGCACCCGGATGAAATCGATAAAATCGTAGTCTATGAAAAAGACGGACGGCCCATCTATCTGCGTGATATCGCCTCAATTCGTGACCACTACAAAGACCCGAGCTCTAAAAGTCGTTTCAATGGAATCCAGAGCGTGACCATTGAGGTCAAGAAAAGGGCCGGGGAAAACATCATCCGCATCATCGATACTACCAAGCAGATTCTACAGGAAGAAGAGCAGATTCTGCCTCCGACCCTAGAGATCAACCTGACTGCGGATAAATCTGATGAAATCCGCCAGATGGTCGCTGACTTGCAGAACAACATCATTTCCGGCCTGCTGCTGGTACTTATCGTTGTTTTCGCTTTCATCGGCGGACGCTCAGCCCTATTCGTATCGCTGGCAATCCCGCTCTCCATGCTGATCACCTTCACGGTGCTGGATGTCTTCTCCTACACCCTGAACATGGTTATCCTTTTCTCACTGATCCTGAGTCTCGGTATGCTGGTGGATAATGGTATTGTTGTTGTCGAAAACATCTACCGCCACATGGGCATGGGCAAGTCCCGTTACCAAGCGGCAATGGATGCCACAGACGAAGTGGCATGGCCGGTAATCGCTTCCACCCTGACCACTGTGGGCGCATTCTTTCCCATGATCTTCTGGCCCGGAATTATGGGCAAATTCATGAGCTATCTGCCCATCACCGTTATCATCGCTCTGGTAGCGTCACTCTTTGTGGCACTGGTTATTAACCCGGTACTTTCCGCAAAGTTTCAGGATGTACCCAAGCAGGACGAAAACGCCAAGCCCGGTTTCATTGACCGTATGATGGAAAGCTTTAAAAATATTTACCGCCCCATTCTTGAATGGTCACTGGATCACAGATTGCTGGTGGTTCTGTTTTCATTCGGATTTCTTATTGCATCAACTGTCAGCTTCGGCATGTTCGGGCGCGGGGTGGAATTTCTGCCCAAGACCGAACCCAAACGTTCCGACGTAAAAATCAAAGCTCCGGTAGGAACCAACCTTGAAGCTTCGGACCAGTTTGTAAAAGTGGTTGAAAAAATCGCCGCAGAATACCCGGACATTGAATACGTTATCGCCAACACAGGTGAATCCGGTCAGTCCGATGAAATCGGTACCCATTACAGCCTCGTAAAACTCGATTACGTTGATATTCAGGACCGCAGCCGTCCTTCTTCTGAAATCACAGATGAAATCCGTGACCGCTTGCAAAACTCCATCCGCGGTGCGGAAGTTCGCGCCGAACCTGAAAAGATGGGACCGCCCACAGGCAGTGCCATCAACATGGAGATCTACGGCAAAGACCTGCGTCATCTGGGTGAGATTACCGCATCCTTCAAACGGGCCATTAAGAACATCCCCGGCCTTGTTGACCTGAAGGATAACTATATTTCAGCCAAGCCGGAAATCCGCGTGGATGTGGATAAAGAAAAAGCAGCCCTCATGGGCCTCGATGCCTTCACCATCGCCCAGTCTGTAAAGACTGCCATTAACGGCTTCAAGGTCGGTGTCTATCGTGAGGGTAAAGACGAATATGACATTGTCGCCCGTCTGCCCAAAGAAGAACGTGACTCCCTCGGGGATATCCGCAGGATTACTGTTTCCGGTTCCAAAGGTGAACCGGTACCCCTGACCAGCCTTGCCGATGTGAGCATGGGCGGAGGCCTCGGCGGTATTAACCGCATTGACCAGAAACGCGTTGTAACCATATCCGCCGATGTTTCCGGCCGCCTTGCCGAAGAAGTCATCGCCGACATCACCAAAGCCGTTTCCGGCATCGAACTGCCCCGTGGTTATTCCTACAAATTTACCGGGGAACAGGAAGAACAGGCTAAAGCTTCAGCGTTCCTTGAAAGAGCATTTGCCGGAGCACTGTTCCTGATCTTCATCGTACTGGTTACCCAGTTCAACTCTGTAACCACACCGTTCATTATTCTGACTGCAGTAATACTATCTCTTGGCGGAGTTATGGTCGGATTGCTCATTACCGGAACCGCTTTCGGTGTTATCATGACCGGGGTCGGAGTACTAAGCCTTGCCGGGGTAGTTGTTAATAACGCCATCGTTCTCATCGACTACTATGAGCAGCTCAAAGAACAGGGACGCTCTGCGCGTGAAGCATTAATCGAAGCAGGCCTCACCCGTTTCCGTCCAGTACTGCTCACCGCGGTCACCACCGTGCTGGGACTTATTCCCATGGCAACAGGCGTGAGTTTCGACTTCATCAACATGCGTCTCGATATGGGCAGCGAAACCTCCCAGTGGTGGGGACCCATGGCTGTTGCGGTTATCTTCGGTCTGGCAATTGCCACCGTGCTGACTCTCGTTGTCGTACCCACCCTCTGCTCCTTGCAGGAAAGCTGGAAAAAACAGGCAGCACGGCGCAAAGCTGCAACAACGGCATCCGCGACCATGAACCAGACAAAAGTCTGAGGAACAACTGTCAATCATCCTTTAAATTCAAGCCTGGGATTTAACAGACAGCGAGCGCAAAATGAAAAAAACAATACTTTATATATCTGCATTGCTGGCAGCAGCCGGGATTTCCATTGGAATCCCGGCCTGCTCCAAAATGGGGCACGCCCCTTCTGTAGAGGAAAGCACCATGTACGAAAAATCAGCTAATTTCCAAAACGGAACCTTCGTCAACGAACATCCGGTTAAAATGGCTCTTGAAAATTTCAACTTCGGCAAGATGATTAATTTCTTTTTTGATTTCAGCCGCTCACCTGATAAGGAACTACCCTTTCAGCAGCTAACCAAGAATTCGTTTTCCAGTACCCCTGCGGAATTGCAGGTCGCATGGTTGGGTCACTCATCCATGATCCTCGATATCGACGGTGTGCGTCTACTCATCGACCCTGTTTTTGACAACGCCTCTCCGGTTCCGTTCACAGTCAGCCGTTTCCAGCCTTCGCCCATAACACGCGAAGAATTGCCTGAAGTGGATGCTGTAATCATTTCCCATGATCATTATGATCATCTGGAGATGAAAACGATCAAGCACTTAGCGGATAAAGTTGAGCTGTTCATCGTTCCTCTCGGTGTCGGTTCCCACCTGCGTAAATGGGGTTGCAGTCCTGAGCAGATCGTGGAACTGAACTGGCATGAGTCCATCATCATCCGTGATGTTGAAATCATTGCCGCTCCGGCGCAACACTTTTCCGGGCGAGGACTGACTGACAAGAACAAGACACTCTGGGCATCCTACATCTTCAAAGGCGAACGCCACTCTGCCTACTATACCGGGGATGGCGGTTACGATGCCCGGTTCAAGGAAATCGGCGAGCAATACGGTCCCTTCGACCTGACCATGGTCGAGTCCGGTGCTTACGATAAGTCATGGCATGATGTGCATATGCTGCCCGAAGAGTCCGTGCAGGCACACATTGAATTGGGTGGAAAATACATGCTGCCCGTTCATTGGGGAGCTTACGATCTGGCTTTTCATAAGTGGGATGAGCCCATCCGCAGGGTATCCGCTCTGGCTGCTGCACGGGAGATTAAGTTGCTTACCCCTC
Organism: Desulfovibrio sp. UBA2564; assembly: GCA_002340305.1. Lineage (GTDB taxonomy): Bacteria > Desulfobacterota > Desulfovibrionia > Desulfovibrionales > Desulfovibrionaceae > Maridesulfovibrio. The sequence goes on along the minus strand of DDLU01000233.1, from coordinate 14,144 downwards.
AGATGGGTGAGCTTTGTAAGCCCTGGCAAACTACCCACACTGCTTGGTGGAAAACTGCGCAAGAACAGAAATTAGCTGTTTCAAATTAATCATCCACATGCAAACAGCCTAACCTGATCAAAAATGCAGTGAAAGCATCCAACGAAGGCGGTACCGTCACCGTTGTAATTAATAGCTCCCCCCCCATATCAGTTACCGTCAGGAACGCCCTCGCGGTTCCGGAAGAGATCAGCGGGACAGGAACAGCCGCACGCTTCACAGGGAAAAGCAAAGCAGCGTGGAATTAACTGCGGTTTTTAATACTTTTGAATCTGCGGACAACCAGTGCAACACAGGGGAGCATGGTTCCAACAATATAAAGACCGCTGACGGTATCTATCACTTTATTGAAGAAAAGGTGCTCTACGGCAAAATCAAGAAACAGGAACGCTCCAAGAATTGCAAAATGGACTAGGGCAAAATGGAGAAGCTCTTCACGGGAAGAATCGCCCTGAAAATCATTAAAACGTTTAAGAGTCGCTATATATTTTTTCATTTAATATCTCCTATTCTGCAAACTGAACCGCTGTCCGGTCAGGGGAACTTTTCGGACCAAATACGGTTTGTGTCAAGAATTTTCCACAGAATCAGGAGGAAATTAAAGGCACGAATCTTTCTCAACCAAAAAAAATCAGCCCGCCCAGCATGAAAAGGATAACCCCCGTCACTTTGTTGATGACTCCGACATAATCACAATAGATGCGCTGCATCACAGAAGTATTCAGAAAAAGTACAAACAATCCCCAGCCGAACAAAGCTTCCAGCAAAATAACAGAACCGTAAATAGCTTTTTCACCCAATCCGGCATCCGGGCCGATCAGCTGCATAAAAATACTGAGGATAAATAAGGTCACCTTGGGATTAAGCAGGTTACAGAAAAGACCGTCTTTAAATCCTTTCATAAATCCGGCCCCAGTCGCACATTCAGCAGAAGATTCAAGCTCAATACCACCGTTGTCGGTAAAGCAACGATAGCCGATATAAATCAGGTAAACAGCTCCGGCATACCGGAGGATATTGTATATCAGTGGGTTACTTTTGAGCACAAGGGCCAGTCCCAGCACCGAAAGACTAACATGAAAAGTCAAGCCAAGGCAGACCCCGAGGACACAACCATAAACAGCAGGAGAACCGCAGAATAATCCACGTTTCTCACTGTGACCGCCGCACCCGGCGTGGTGAATCAAAAGCATCATATCGGGACCGGGACTCATCCGGCCCAGAAAGCAAACTGTGAGCAAAGTAAAAATCGTTTCAAGCATCATTCTCTCCTTAAAGTCAGCACTGCCCCGCTTCCATTCAGGGGCATCCTGTTGCCGACCCGCGCAAAAAGCGGGTCAGCAAAAAGATCACGCAGTCTAGCCTGACTCTATCTTACACCATGCCTGTTCAGGAAAGAGGTGTACTTGCGGTCTTCACCCTGAATGTGCTGAATCAACCAATCCTTAAGGAAATGCATAACATCCATGGTTACCTTGGCTTTACCGTCAAGCAGCTCAGCTTCAAACTCAAGCACCTGATTTACAAACTTCTCATGCAAGACTTTGTGCTCAGGAGTCTGCGGATAACCGTAACGGTCAAAAAGTTTTTCTTCAGTACTGAAATGGTCTACAGTGTAGTTTTTAAGTTCTTCAACCAAACGCTTCATTACAGTACCGGAGGCACGGTCACGCATGGCTTTATGCAGACCGTTGATCATACCAACCAGCTTCTTGTGCTGCACATCAATGGCTTTAATACCTACTGAAAAAGCGGAATCACTCCAAGTAACAAGTTCATCACCGGCAACAGCTTCAAGGTTCCCCCCAGCCATACCATGAATCAGCCCATCAAGCTCCTCAACAAGACTGGAAACTTCGATTAGAATCTGACGCGCTTCATCCATTTCAGCCGCAGTCTCCTGCGCAACCTGGGTGACATCGGAAACAGCTCTGTTGATTTCTTCACTGGTGGCAGACTGTTCTTCAGAAGCAGTTGCGATGGAATCTACCTGCTCAGATGTGGACTCGATGATGGTCACGATTTGCTGCATATAGGAACCGGATTCCACGGCAATTTCAGTACCGGAAACAATGTCAGCAGCCGCACGTTCAACAGAGTCAACGTTGGTCTTGGCGTGATCCTGAATATCGGTAATTGCATCGCCGACCTCTTTGGTCGCTTCCATTGTTTTCTCAGCAAGCTTGCGAACTTCGTCTGCAACAACAGCAAATCCGCGCCCGGCTTCCCCGGCTCTTGCGGCTTCGATGGCTGCGTTCAAGGCCAGCAGGTTGGTCTGGTCAGCAATGTCGTTAATAACATTGATAACCCGGTCAATATTCTCTGCTCGCTCGCCAAGCTGGCTCATAGTCTGCTTAAGGGAAAGAACTTCGTTCTCAACTTTTTTGATCGCGTCCACTGCATCGTTAACGCCGCGAGCCCCGGTTGAAGCATTTTCCTTGGACTGGTCAGCGTTACCGGCTGCAAGAGAAGCGTTACGGGCAACCTCTGCAACAGTGGAATTCATTTCTTCCATGGCAGTGGCTGTTTCAGTCATACGATCACGCTGAACTTCAACACCTTCACCAACTTTTTCAATACGGTCACTGAGATCACTGATATCGGAAAAAATACGTTCGGAAGAATTTCCGGCCTTATCGGCTGCTTTGCGCATGGATTCGATAAGTTTCTGGGTTTGCTCTTCCTTGATCCGGCTGGTCTGCAACGCGGACTCGATTTCAACGGTTTTAACTCTGGCATCTTCGCTAAGCTCTTCCGCCCTTTTGTTGGACTCTGCAAGACTATCAACCATAGAGCAAATGGCAATCTTAAGCTCATCAAGCTCGTACATATAGCTGCCGGAACATTCATTGTTAGGGCGGCCCTTCTGAATATCAGCAGCAAATTTTTTCAAATTATCGATAGGCTCGATAACATTACGGCTAATGCTGTAACTAATTGAAAATGTTAACAGTAAACTGACAACAATCCCGGTAATCATCACAGTTGAGGAAGCAGAACCAAAGGTAAAATCCGGAACAAAGGCAAAAAGAATAAGACCGATAACAACCGGAATAATACCAAGGACAAAAGTAAACAATTTAAGGCGGGTAGAAATATTCATCAGGAACACCTTCATTAAATGAAATAAGTTTGAACAAGCAGGTTAAATTTGACCTACCGTTGCACAAAAGAGAATTATTTTGTGTAACAGATATTTATTTTTTTTATAAAAAATATGGAATACTCATTTAGTAATGATTACTAGTTAAGTCCAGCAAAAAATTTCATAAAAAAGGCAGCCCCGGACGGGACTGCCTCACTGAAATTGCCAACCGCCTCTTAGGGTGGTTCACAAGAAAAAACATTACCCACTTGGTCAATGAGCACAATTGACTTCCCGGACCGGCAGAATTAATGCCGGTATACTTTTCTCCAGAAACAGACTGCATCGGCAATTTGCAGGATAGCTTCTTGGAAGCAACAATGACCGTCACCTTTGATCTTGAGATTATCGATAACCCGCACATCACGCTGATCGATAAATGTCTGGCAGGTTTTCGCCGGGACTTCGCGGCAAGAATAATCGCCAAGCATTACAGAACTATAATTTTTTAATGCTCGCCACCGCTAAACTTAAGACCGACCACACCAGCAACAATAAGCAATAGACTTAAGACCTTAAGCGAAGAAACTGACTCTTTAAAGAAGAAAATACCAACAATAAAGATCAAGGCCGTTCCCAAGCCGGACCAAATGGCATAGGCAACACTGACATCTATTTTTCGCAAAGCAAAAGTTAGAGCGGTAAAGGAAGCCGCGTAAAAAATAAAAAGCAAAATTGAAGGGATTAATTTTGTGAACCCTTCAGAATATTTCATGGAAATAGTGCCACAAACTTCCAGCACAATTGCGCAAGCGAGTATGATCCAGTATTGCATTTGCTTACCTATTTTTTGAAAAACAGACACTGGTCATCAAGCCTATACAGGCCCTAAAATGACCCTATCCCTGCCATCTTGCTTGGCTTTATAAAGAGCCTTGTCTGCAATGTCCATTAAGCCTTCAAGCCTCTCCGAGCCATAAAACCCTGTAAGTCCGATGCTCACAGTTACTTTCCTGCCATGTGAAAAAGAATGTTCAGCCACGGTTGTTCTTAGGCGTTCAAGTAGACGCAGGGAATCTTCCACAGGTGTCTCAGGCATGACAAGAACAAATTCCTCACCACCGACACGGGCCAGCAGATCGGACTTACGAATCCTTCTCGAAATTACAGCAGCAAAGTCTTTTAAAACTTCATCCCCCGTAGGATGCCCAAAATTATCATTGATGTACTTGAAATGATCAATATCAAGTATAGCCAGAGTTAACGGATGTTTATAGCGTCCACTCAGCCAAAGAAGCTTTTCCACCTCACCGTAAAACCCACGCCTGTTGGGAAGTCCGGTCAGTTCATCAGTAACCGCCATGTCACGCATCAGACTGAATGTTTTATCAAGCTTGGTGCGCATATCATCCAAGGTTTTGCCCAGCATGGAAAATTCATCACGGCCCTGCCAGCGGTAGGGCACCCCAAGCTCACCATCTGAAAGCACCTCAACTTGGCGCATCAAACGGTTCAAGGGTCTTAATACTTTGAAATAAATAGCCGGAGCAATAAGCAACAACCCACCGATAAACATGGTCACAAAGAGAACAATAACCTGGTTACGCTCTTTAGCAATGCGCGGCTTAACCCAGTCCCTATCCACCGCAACCAGCACATAACCAAGCACTTCACCATCTTTGGTAACTTCCTTCTTTAGCTCCAATGTGGGAAAATGCTGTTCCGGTGTTTGTTTGGAGACGCGTAAAAGGTAAAGATCATAAACAGCCGAATAAATCTCAATTTTTACAATGCGTTCATCCTGCAAAAGAAAGCTCACCATATTACGGGCCTCTTCCGGAGAAAAAGAAGTCATTGCGTCTTCGGCTGTTTTGCTCAGGATATCAAGTGACCGCTGATGAAAATCATCAAGTTGGGCCATCAGCTCCTTTTTTTCAATCTCTAAGGAAATCGACAAGCCTAGAGCCAGCGGAACAATCAAACCGACGAGCATTACTTTTAAAAGAAAAAGGGAAATACTATGGAAATTTGTAATATGCTTACTTGGCATAGCGCTCACAATTTTTTGTTTCGAAATTCTCGTCAACTACGATATCGCCGAGCACTATTTTCTTACGAATATCTTCAATCCTATTACGCATTTCAGGAGTCACCAAACCCCTGTTATTTTCATCAAAAATCAACTCTACTGCTTCCTGCTCAAGTCCCAAACGTTTATAGTTGTCACGCCAGATGTTACGTTTGGCCAGCATCAAAGCAGCAAAAATAGCCTTATCCATGCGTTTGACCATGGAAGTCAGGACACTTCCCGGATAGAGACCGTTCTGATTAATATCCACGCCGATACCAAGTTTACCACGAGCGGCACAGGCTTCAAGCACTGCCGGTCCGGCACCTCCGGCAGCCTGATAGATCACATCCACTCCCTGATCCATCATCTTGTTTGCCAGTCTTGCGGTCGCGTTTCCATCAAACCAGCCCCCAACAGTATTCCCGGTATAAGCATTAAAAATTTCGATGTCAGGATTTATGTGTTTAGCCCCCTGAGCATATCCGCACTCGAAACGTCTTTGAAATGGGGTTTCCACAACTGAGACAAAGCCTATCTTTCCCGTCTTTGATGCCATTGCCGCCAAGGCCCCGGCTAAAAAAGAACCTTCATGGTCAGCCAGGACGAATGAATACACGTTGGGTTGATCGCGGACAGTATCCAGAACAATGAACCTGGTCGCCGGATACTTGTGGACGAAAGAAACCATATTCGGAAAATGATTGCCGTAAAGAATAAAGATGGGAGAATAACCCTTATCAGCGTACTCTGTGACCGTATCGAGGTACTCTTTAAATTCAAGGCCGACCTCTACTTCAGTACAATCTGCCCCAGTCCTTTTTTTAAATTTTTCAACCCCCTTGTGAATAGAAACACTGAAGGAATTACCTTCTATAGGGCCCTGATAAATCAAGACCGGATTAAATTTTCCCGCACAGGAATTGACTGGCTGCAGCATGAGAACCGACAGAAGTACCAGCAATATAACAAGATATCTCATCAAGCACCTTTAAGTAAAAGGGAGACCACGAATGTAACAAGTCCGCATTAAATCACATTACTCATTTAAATTAAAAACTTTTTTAAATCAAAAATCAAGAAACATCCATATTTGATAATTTAAGGAGTAAAAAACATCGACTTCAAGGTATCAAAGACAGAGGTCTTTTAACTACATAAAAGTGCATAAAAAGGCATTGCAGAGACAGGAAAAACGGATTTAGGTTGGGCAATTAATCAGTGATGATAAAGTTACATTGAAAGCCCAAAAAATAAACGGACCGGAAGAGTGAGCTTCCGGCCCGTTTGGCTTTCATGGGGACGAGGTATATCCCATGTATGAGGATGTCGTATATCCGGGTACTGCGTTGTTGCCCTGGACGGTGTAGAGGTCACATCTCGAAACAAATGAGACCGTTACCGCCCCTTGCAGTGTGTGGGAAACCTGCATTTAGGAGGTTTTCAGTTTCCCGGACCGCGGAACCGACTTTATATCTTGCTTAAACTCTGACCTGATTTTCCCAGTTACGGGAGAACATTCTCAGTTCGGCTGAACTGAAGATCAGACATTCACTTTCTTCCTGTGCGTTGATGAAGCTTAAAGCTTCCACCGGACTCATAACGAACCCGGAGGTGGAAAGCGCATCAGCCTCCATCACAGAGGGAGCCACAACCGAAACATTGTGACCATGGACCCCACGCTTTGATGAGGACAAAACATCATCAGAATTGGGTATATGGTAACGAGACTCTTCTGCATCGAAATAGAACTCGGCTCCGCCGGAAGTGGCAACAGCTATGTCCTTGAGCCTGATCACAGCCGGAAAGGTCCGCTTACCGGAAGGGGCATTGATGGCGACAATCCAAGGCTGACCGGGGGAGCGCTCACCGCAGGCACGGATATCGCCGCCCGCGATGATAAGATGATTCTCAACTCCGTTAGCAGCCAGAATATCCGAGGCGCGGTCAACGATATACCCCCTGCCGATTCCATCAAGAGTAATGGACATGGAGCTTTTATTAAAGCTGATTCCACTGTCGGCAACTTCAACTGAATCGAATCCGACCAAGGCCATTGCATTATCTAGTTCTCTTTGACTGACCCGCAATCTACCCTGCGCGTCTCTTCCGCCCTTGAAGACATCAAGGATGGGCAGAACCGAAGGATCAAAAGCACCTTTGGAGCGGCGGTAAAAGGACCCGGCTTTTTCCATAACTTCAAGCAGTTCAGGTGCCACATCACTCAATCGTCCTGTTTCATTAAGATATGAAACCGGAGTGGCACTCTGGCGGCGGTCAAAGATTGCGGAAAGACGTTCAATCTCGAGAAATCCCAGCTCAGCGGCATGCCGGGCCGCGTCTTTGGATAGGTGTAGGGTAACAATACTGACCTCAGTTCCCATGAGGGTACGCGTCTCAGTATGCTTATACCTTCTGTCACCGATTCGCATGGTATCAGCCAATTTTATAGCCGCTCCCAAAGGATAGGCCAATAAGGCTGCCGTTGAACCTAATGATTTAATGAAAGAACGGCTAACCGCATTTTCCATAACTTAAATTCCCTACTCTTTACCCAGTTCGCTGAACTTCTGTACGTCTGCGTCCTGTGCGTATTCCGCACCTGCTTCAGCATCGTAACAGGTCAGACCGCAGCGCAGGCAACGGCTGCTTTCTTTACGGGCAGCTTCGTAGACAATAGAACCTTTAACTTCTTCTTTGAATGTGGATCTTCGCTCTTCAACAGTAATCTCGGGAACGTTAATTCTCGGGATCGTGTAGGTTACGTCCATATTCTTGAGAATGGATTCGGGGATAACGCGCAACTGCGGGTTCTTGGGCTCTGGAATTTCACCTTCAGTGACGAAGTGGTGAATCCCGCGGGCAGCCATACGCCCGTCAGCTACTGCTTGAATGATGATAGAGCGACCGGTGTGCAGTTCGCCACCAACGAAAACGTTGGGCATGAAGGTCTGCATGGAAGTCTTATCACAATCGATGCCACCGGTTTTCTTGTTGATCTTGAAAGGAATGTTACCTTCAGCATCCATGAAAGGAGTCATGTCAGGCACACGGTCAGTGGCTACAACAATGAGGTCTGCATCAATGGTCTGTTCAGTACCTTCAACTGGCAGGGGTTCGCCAAGGGCCTTTTTGGGGTCCTTGTACTGAACTTCAATATATTCAACGCCGCTGATCTTACCGTTTTCAACAATGAATTTGGTAGGCCTGGTCAGGAAAAGCAATTCGCTTCCCAGCTCCGTAGCGCGTTTAACTTCGTTTTTGTTGGCGGACATTTTACGCTGGATACAGCCGACCAGAGAGGTCACATCGCAGTCAAGACGTGCGGCACTGCGCACAACATCCATAGCTGTGTTAGTCTCACCGATAACGACAATTTTCTTGCCTTTAAGGTCGGTGATAGAGTTGCCCACTTCCTTGAGGAAAGTAACAGCGTCCATAACACCTTCAGCTTCTGCATTCTCGAGTTCAAGGGCAGGAACTTTCCAGGCACCGGTTGCGATGAACACAGCTTCAAAACCGTCACGTTCGAGGGTTTCGAAAGTGATGTCTTTACCGAACTCCACGCCGTTCCGAACTTCAACGCCGAGGTCAAGAATGGTCTGGACTTCCCAGTCAACAACTTTGGAAGGCAGGCGGTATTCGGGGATAACACCCTTCATCATACCACCGGTCTGTTCACGTTTTTCAAAGATCACAGGCTCATGACCGATACGGCGCAAAAAGTAAGCTGCGGAAAGACCTGCGGGACCGGCACCGATGATCGCAATCTTGTGACCGGACGGCGGGTTGCAGTTCAGGTTTACACGGGAACCGGAATTCATTTCCCAGTCAGCTACGAAACGGTGCAGGGTATGGATAGCCACACCATCGTCAGCAATGTTACGACGGCAGATGGTTTCGCAGGGTGCGGGGCAAAGACGGCCGACAGCCAGCGGCAGCGGGTTGCGTTCCTTCATGGTCAGCAGAGCGCCGCGCATGTCGCCGTTTTTCATCTGGTTGATATAGGTACGAACGTCGATCTGAGCCGGGCATTTCTGCATGCAGGGAGCCAGACAATCGTCGATCTTGTTGAGATGGAGCAGGTCCATGGTCATGCCGGACACGCGGATAGCTCCCGTGGGGCAGACTTCAGCGCATTTACCGCAGGAGACACAAGCGTTCATGTCTACAACAGGTACGCCCTCTTCGTTGAGGCGGATTGCATCAAAGCCGCAGACTTTTACGCAGGAACCGAGGCCGAGACAACCGAGACCGCAGGACTTTTCACCGCCGTAAAGCAGTGCTTCTGCGCGGCAGTCTTCAACACCTTCGTAATCGAAGAGCAGGTTCGCACGGGAACCGCCTGTGCAGATATTGTTGGCAACCTTGGGTTCTTTAAAAGTAGCTTCAAGACCCATAATTGCCGCAATGTTTTCAGCAATCTCAGGCCCACCTGCTACGCAAATCTCAGGAGCAGCTTCACCCTTTACGATTGCGCCTGCCGCAGCACCACAACCGGGATAACCGCAACCACCGCAGTTCGCACCGGGAAAACAGCCTTCAACTTCTGCGATGCGGGGGTCTTCCTCAACATGCAGAACCTTGGATGCAGCAGCCAGCACAGCCGCAGCAGTCAGACCGAGCAGGAATAGTACCAGTATAGAAGAAGTAACCATAACTAAATATTCTCCTTACTTAACCTGTTAGGCAACCATGCCTTTAAAGGCGAAAAAGATCATGGACATGATTCCGGCTGTGATCAAAGCGATAGGTACGCCTCTGAAAACATGGGGAACCGGAGCAATGTCAAGACGCTCACGAATGGAAGAGATAATGACCAGCGCGATGAGGAAACCTATACCGGAAGCCAGACCGTAGGCCATGGACTTGATAAAGGAATAACCGTTGCGCTGAACCATAATCGCCACACCGAGCACCGCACAGTTGGTGGTAATCAGGGGCAGAAAGAGGCCCAGAGACTTGTACAGGGGCGGGATGACCTTTTTGAGGAACATCTCAACAAACTGTACAAGTGAAGCGATGACCAAAATGAAGACAATTGTCTGCAAGTACTCAAGGCCGTTGGGAATGAGTACATACTGGTGCAGGGGCCAGGTAATGGCAGTCGCCATCAGAGTAACAAATATTACCGCTCCACCCATTCCAAGAGCAACATCGGAAGACTTGGAGGTTCCCATGAAGGGGCATGCGCCAAGATACTGTACAAGTACGATGTTGTTGATGAAGATGGCGGAGATAAAAAGCAGAAAGTATTCCATTTTAACGCTCTCCCCTATTTATCCTTAAGATCTTGAATGCCGCCGCAAGCACCGCAATGTGCGCAACCGCCATTCATTACATCAGGAACTTCCTCACCCTTCTTACGGCTCTGATACCTATTGAAGGCGTTCATTCCGGCGAGGATTACACCTAGACCGACAAAAGCACCGGGCGCCATGATCATGAACTCAGCGGGTTTGAAACTTTCCCACATGACCGGGACACCGAATACGGTACCGGCACCGAGAACTTCACGGACAGCACCGAGGAAAGTCAGGGATGCGGCAAAACCGATCCCCATACCCAGTGCATCGGCAATGGAGAGGACGACCCCGTTCTTTGAAGCGAATGCTTCAGCTCGACCGAGGATCAGGCAGTTAACAACAATAAGCGGAACAAAGATGCCCAGCTTCTGGTAAAGCGGATATGCATACGCCTGCATGAGCAGCTCAACCGTAACAACGAGCGATGCGGTGATAACAATAAAGCAGGCAATACGTACTTTAGCGGGAATGACCTTTCTGATGCTGGAAATGATCAGGTTAGACATGGTCAATACGAAGATGACCGCCATTCCCATACCGAGACCGTTCTCCGCAGAGGAGGTAACAGCCAGTACAGGACAAAGTCCCAATAAGACCCTGAACGGAGGAAGCTCATCCCAGAGTCCTTTTACGAATTCTTTTACTAAACGGCTCATGGTGTCTCCTTAAGAGTTCTTCCAGATGTTGGAAATCTCAGGCCTGATGGACTGATAAACCTCAATGGCCTTGCGGACAGCGTCTACAGTTCCCACGGATGAGTACGTAGCACCGGCGATGGAATCAATGTCCCCGCCCTTCTTGGAAACCTGCATGGAATCGAGATTGTGACCTTTAAACTTGTCGGTAAAGGAAGGCTTCATGACCTTGTCACCGAGACCGGGGGTTTCAGTCTGGGTAGTGATGCCGATGCCGAGCAATTCATCATTTTCCACATCGAAACCGACCATTACGCCGATGTCACCGGAATAACCGGGGGCAAAGGCTTCGAGAGCGACACCGACCAGCTTTCCGTCTTTCATAGCCGGGAAGACGGTTACACCATCTATCTTTACACGTTCCTTAATGGGATCATTGTCACGATTATCAAGTACGGTGAGCAGTGCGGGGCCCTGTACATAAGTCAGAACCTGCTGCTCGATCTGGGATTTGGTGGCCTGCTTCAAGTTAACCAGCACTGCACCGGAAGTGGCGCAGATGATGGAAAGGACCACGAGCATATGAAGTATTTCGCGCATGACTTACTTGCCTCCGAAAGGTTTGGGACGCACGCGGTCCAGCAGAGGGGTCAGCAGGTTTGCCACCATGATGGCAAAGGGCACACCGTCGGGGTAAATACCGTAAACGCGGATGATGATAACCATGGTTCCGGCAATAAGTCCGAAAAGAACCTGCGGAATGATTCCCACCGGGCTGGAGGCAACATCAGGAGCGAGAAAGAAAGCTCCGAACATTACTGATCCGGTCAGCAGGTGGAAAATGGGATTGGCGTACACTTCAGGATCAATCATCCAGAAAATGGAAGCGGTAACAGTCACACCCACGAGGAAAGCTGCAGGAATGAAGATGCGCACCCATTTAGTGGCTACGAGGAAAATACCGCCGGCCATAATACCGAGGATCTGGGAGGCACCGAGTCCGCCAAGCTGCTTGCCGAGGAAAAGATCCATGTTATCGAACTGCTCAAGAGTATCGAGACCGAAGTACTTGAGCTGGTCCAGAGGCGCGTTAATCGCAAAGTGAGCGAGGTTCAGGTCGATATCCATCGCTGCAGGCCAGGACAGGCGGCAGAAGGCCCAAGCAACCAGAGGCGCACAGATGGGGTTGGAGCCGAATCCGCCGAAAACGGTGCGACCGAGCACGATGGTCAGAGCACCACCGCAGCCTACCATCCACCAAGGAGCACCCGCAGGCAACAGGAAGGCAAAAAGGATACCTTCATAAAGGGCGGTGTAGTTGTCTACATTCACATCCCTTTCCTGCAACTTAAGCAGGAGGACCTCAGTGATAACAGCAGCCGCTCCAGCCGTACCCACAGTGGAAAGGGCCGGCAGGCCGAACATATTGAAAGCCATGAGCAGTGCGGGAACCAGAGCCAGAAGATGGTACTGCATCATCTTCTCCACGGTACGTTTGCTGCGCCAGTGCGGAGCAGGCGAAACCGTAAGTCTGACCGCAATGTCGGACATTGCTTTAATTACTGGAGGAGTCATATTTTAACCCTTGAAACTTGTATGTTTAACCGCATTCCGGTGAATTCCTGTATGATTATTCAATCAACATCTTTGATCCAATGATCCGGGAATTCCTTGTGCTACCGGAAGCGAAATCAAATCATTAAGGCGCTAAGCGCAACCACTAAGCCTTTTCTGCCTGACCGCTGGTCCTGAGTTGATCCTTGGCAAAGCGGATGTACTGCAGGATGGGACGGCGGACGGTACAGTTGAAGGAGCAGAGACCGCATTCGAAACAGCTGTGCAGGTGGTACTTTTCTGCCATTTCAAACATCTCGTACTCAGCATAACGGCTGAGCATGTTCGGCTGGATTCTGGCCGGACAGCTAAGCACACACTCACCGCAATTGATGCAGGTCGCGTCTTCGATGGAGGGGAAGGTTCCTTCGGGAATTACGAACAGACCGTAGTCACCCTTCTTAACACCTTCATCAAGGCTGTAGACAGCTTCACCACGGAAAGGACCGTCGAGGACAACCTTATCACCGGACTTAACGTCGATGCCCAGCTCGTTGCAGATATGCGCTACAGGGGTTCCGAAAAGAACGCGGTAGTTCTTCTCACCGATGGTCATGATGGTATCGGTGATAGGCATACCGGTTTCGTAAACCCTGCCGAGGTTGTAAAGGTCCATGACGCTGATCACTTTAGTGTCATCAGGAAATTCCTTTCCGGTAACTTTTTTGACAACAAGAGCATCAAGTGAGTTAGGATATTTAGGCTTAACAAAAACCCGCTCTGTCCCTACAAGCCCGTAAGAAGAACCGGCAGCAACAGCCAGATAGGTATGAACAGGATTAACCAGCGATTCAGCCAGTTTCAAACCTGCTTCAATGGTTTCCTTTTCATCTTTAAGCAGCTGTTCAGCAACGGATATGCCCGGCTCGGGGTTGAGTCCGTTAATGACCAGATTGTCAGCATGGGAAGAAAGAGCGGCAATGTTCAGGCCGAGTTCCTGCAAGGTACGCAAAAGCTCTTTACCCGGGCCCATGGATTTAACATCAATGGGTTCAACGCTTTCTTCACCGCCGTCTACTTTAATGGTCAGGTGGTGGTAGTTAACCTTGGTTGCCTTACCGGAGAGCGCCGCACTACAGGCAGCACCATATTTGGAAGGACGTTCGGCGAGGAGTTCACCCGCAGCGAGCTTCTTGCCTTTCTTAATCTTCAGAATCTTATTGCGCATGGAAATGTTAAGTTCCGCAGGCGCAGTGATCTCGGAAATGGACTCCAGAGCCTCTGATTCAAGGGAATAATGAATTCTAAGCATGAAACCTACCTCGCGTGGCAATCGTAACAGGAATCTTCACCATAGGGACCGCCATCACTTTCGTGACAGTCCATGCACTGGGAGTGGAAAGCCTCGGCGCGCAGAGGAATGCTCTCGGTGTCAGGCTTGTCCTCCTCAGCGAGGG
>DDLU01000299.1 GCA_002340305.1 Desulfovibrio sp. UBA2564 | reverse complement strand
AAGCGGCGAAGCCCTATTAAAACGTTTTGGGATTCTTAAACCCTTTTGGAAAAGGATTTAAGCCGCCGGAGGCATCTAACATCAAGGAGAAATATTCATGGCTCTTTTCACAAAACAGGAAGCTCTTGATTACCATTCCAAAGGTAGAAAGGGTAAAGTTGAAGTAGTTCCCGTAAAACCCTGTGATACCCAGAAGCATCTTTCCATGGCTTACAGCCCCGGTGTTGCTGAGTCCTGCAAGGAAATTGCGGAAGATAAAGAAAAATCTTACCTCTACACCGGTCGCGGAAACCTTGTTGCGGTTGTTTCCAACGGAACTGCAGTCCTCGGTCTCGGTAACATCGGTCCCGAAGCAGGTAAGCCGGTTATGGAAGGTAAGGGAGTTCTCTTTAAAGTATTCGCTGACGTTGATGTTTATGATATCAACCTCGATGTTTCCGATCCTGATGAGCTCTGCGCTATCGTAAAAGCAATGGAGCCTACTTTCGGCGGTATCAACCTCGAAGATATCAAGGCCCCCGAGTGCTTCTACATTGAAGAAAAGCTTAAAAAAGAAATGGACATTCCGGTTTTCCACGATGACCAGCATGGTACCGCAATTATTTCCGGTGCAGGCCTGATCAACGCCGTTGAAATTACCGGTAAAAAAATTGAAGATATGCGTCTGGTAGTTTCCGGCGCAGGTGCTTCCGCAGTTGCATGCACCAACTTCTACAAGTCTCTCGGCATCAAAGCTGAGAATATTGCAATGTTCGACTCCCGTGGTCATATCAACAACAGCCGCGAAGGTTTGAACGAGCAGAAGAAGTCTTTTGCTACCGATAAAGAGTACAAAGACCTCGCAGATGCCATGAATGGTGCCGATGTATTCCTCGGCCTGTCCGTTAAAGGTATGGTCACCAAAGACATGGTTAAATCCATGGCTGACTCCCCGATCATTTTCGCAATGGCTAACCCTGATCCTGAAATCACTTACACCGATGCCAAGGAAGCTCGTCCTGACGCGATCATGGGTACCGGTCGTTCCGATTTCCCCAACCAGATTAACAACGTTCTGGGCTTCCCCTTCATCTTCCGCGGTGCACTGGACGTAAACGCCACAGCTATCAACGAAGAAATGAAGATTGCAGCGGCCAAGTCTCTGGCAGCAATGGCAAAGACTCCGGCTCCGGATTACGTTTGCGAAGCTTACGGTGTGGATAAACTCGAATTCGGCATCGACTACATCATTCCCAAGCCGCTTGATCTGCGTCTGATTGAATTTGAATCAGCAGCAGTTGCACAGGCCGCCATGGATACCGGTGTAGCACGCAAGAAGATCGATATCGAAGAGTATAAGAAAGAACTGCGCGAGCGTCTGGCTGCTTCCAGAGAACGCGTTGGTGATTTCATCAAGTCTTACGATCTCGATTTCTAATTTGATGCGCTTAACGCTTTGAAGAATGATTTGATTAAAAAATACCCCTCCCGGTTCTCCGGGGCCGGGGGGGGTACAAAAAATGGTGATGAGGTCCTGTATGTAAAGTACCGGCAGTCCTGACGGATCAGGCAGGTGATTTCCAAATGCGCTGACAACCCGTCTTTGGTGTTTGCACTATAAGAAGGGGCAGGAGGAAACGTTTTTCCGTGAGGGAGGCCACAAGCTCAAGTGAGGGACTATGAGCGATCAGCAAGATAGTGGTAACGGACGTAGAATCGGTTTTTTTCTGGGACCGGTAGTATTCCTGCTCATGATTTTTATGCCCGCTCCAGAAGGGATGAACCCGGCAGCTTGGAAAGTTGCAGCGGTAACAGCCCTGATGGCAATATGGTGGATTACTGAAGCAATCCCCATTCCCGCGACATCTCTAATGCCCATCGCACTCTTTCCGCTTCTTGGTGTAATGAAATCCAAAGCGGCTTGTGCCCCTTATGCTAACCATCTTATTTATCTCTTCATGGGTGGCTTCTTTCTGGCCGTAACCATGGAAAGATGGAACCTCCACAGACGCATTGCACTGCATACCATCAAAGCAGTGGGAACCAGCCCCGGCCGCATGATCCTCGGATTTATGATTGCCACAGGTTTCCTGTCCATGTGGGTGTCCAACACTGCGACAACCATGATGATGGTACCTATCGGTCTTGCTGTTATTCAGCAGGCTACCGGCTTTGATTCCAAAGATCTTAGATCCTGCCCCAACGCAGGTCCCGAATCCAACTTCGGTAAATGTCTCATGCTTGGTATCGCCTATGCTGCTTCCATGGGTGGTGTAGGTACGATCATCGGTACTCCTCCGAACACAGTTATGGTCGGCATGGTCGATAAAATGTACGGCGTACAGATCGGCTTCGGTCAGTGGATGCTCTATGGTGTGCCTCTTGCCGTAATCATGATAGGTGTATCCTGGTGGATTCTAACCAAGATTCTGTTTCCGGCTAAAGGTCTGGAACTGGCTGGCGGTGAAGCAATTATTGATAAAGAAATTGCCCAGCTTGGACCCATGTCCAAAGAAGAGAAATACATCGTTGTTGTCGGTTGTTTTGTTGCAGCTTTCTGGTTGTCTCGCGGCTTCCTTAAGAAAGCAGCATTCATGGCAGACCTATGGCCCAACTTCGGTTACGTACATGATGCAACCATCGGTATTCTCGGTTCCCTGATTCTTTTCGCGATTCCTACCAACTTCAAGAAAGGTGAATTCCTGCTTGATTGGAAAACCGCTGTAAAGATTCCCTGGGACGTAATCCTGCTCTTCGGTGGTGGTCTCGCAATCGCAAACGGTTTCTCCAAAACCGGTCTTGCCAACTTCATCGCATCAAGGCTGACTATGCTTGAAGGCATGACCATCCTGATGTTCGTTGCAGTAGTTGTTCTGATTACCATCTTCCTGACTGAAATCACTTCCAACACCGCCACCGCGACCCTGCTCGTACCCATCATGGGCAGTGCGGCAATCGCCATGGGCGTACACCCCTTTGCCACCATCATCGGTGCCTGCGTGGCAGCATCCTTTGCATTCATGCTTCCGGTTGCTACTCCACCAAACGCCGTTGTGTTCGGTTCAGGTTGCGTGACCATCAAACAGATGGCTTCGGCAGGTTTCTGGCTGAACATGATCGGTGCGGTTCTGATCACTATCTCTGTGGTCTACCTGCTGCCGGTTCTCTGGGGCATTGATTTAAGTGTCCTTCCCGACTGGGCAGTAATGCCTAAGTAAAACCCCTGAGTTTCCGGGTGGATTTTCCGCCCGGAAACTGAATCCTCAAAGCTATTTAATATTTCAGTTGATTACAAATTTTCCTGCTCCCGCAAGGGGGCGGATTCCATACTTGCGTCCGAAATTCGGACCTGGAGACACCGGATGTTCCGCAAGCATCCCCACCCGGCAGAGTCACGACCTGTTTGCCTTTTTATGCTACAAAGGGTTGCAGCAATAAGTTCAAGGCAGCTAGGCGGACCTCATCAGCACCTCCTGTGATTGCTGCCGGGTGTCTCCAAATTACGACGGGAAATAATAAAGGGTTAACTCTTGCTGAGTTAACCCTTTGATTTTGAGTGAGTCTTATCACTGATGCTTAGATTTTTTTATAGCAGAACCACCAATCGTAGCAATCGCTTGCTCCGGTGCGCTCTTTGGCAGTTGCTACATTGTTAGCAGGCGGAACAATTACAGAATCACCGACAAGCTCATTGTTGGGCCAACCGGCAGGAATAGCGACACCTTTAGCGTCGGAAGTCTGCATGCCTTTTACTGCTCGCAGAATTTCGTCCATATTTCTGCCCAGCTCTTGCGGATAGTAAAACATTATTCTGAGTTTTCCTTTGTCATCGACAATAAATACCGCTCTGACTGTGTTGGTGCCTTTGTCAGGATGAACCATGCCAAGCTTCGCAGCAACTCTGCCCATGTCGTCAGCAATAATTGGAAATTCGATTTCGACATCAAGGTTGTCTTTTATCCACTCAACCCACTTGATGTGGGAAAATACCTGATCAATGGACAGGCCTATGAGCTCACAATTTAACTCTTTAAACTCTGCGAAACGTTTCTGAAAGGCTACAAATTCAGTGGTGCAGACCGGGGTGTAATCTGCCGGATGCGAGAAAAGCACAAACCATTTTCCTACCATATCACTTGGCAGATTGAGTGTCCCATGGGTCGTTACGACTTCCATTGTGGGAAAATCTTCACCTAAAAGGGGGATTCCTGATTCCATTGCAGGCTCCTTGTTTTATAGGTTGGGGGTGGTTGCACAGAAAACACAATATTATAATTATTACATTTGGCTGAAGTTGTGAGTCAATAAATTATAAAACTATTTTATTTGTTGATGGTCCTGTATAGTAGGCATTGATATGCTCTATCAATTAGAGGGGGCGGTGCTGGGCCTACAATAATAATTTGCCAGTACCTTTTGCTTCGTGATTAATCACAAAACTTTTGGTAATAGTGGACTCCCATTCAGTAACCGAATCAGGAGAAAGAATGTCAAAGAGCTTATACATTGCAGCAACAGAGGCCCGGAGCGGTAAATCAGCCATTGTTCTCGGGGTAATGCAGCTGCTTTTAACCCACCTGCGCAAGGTGGCTATTTTCAGGCCCATCATTCACGATAATTACCGGGACCGGGATCACGATATTGATCTTATTCTGCGTCATTTCAAGCTTCCTCAGGATTACAAAACCACCTTCGCTTATACCCAGAGTGAGGCTACCCGCCTGCTTAATGATGGAAAGCATTCTCTGCTTATGGAAAATATTCTCGACCGCTTCAAAGAACTTGAAGAAAATTACGACTTCGTTCTTTGTGAAGGCACTGATTACCTCGGTGGTGAAGCTGCTGTAGAATTTGAAATCAATCTGGATGTTGCCAGCAACCTCGGCTGTCCGGTTCTGGCTGTGCTCAATGCCATGGACAGTTATGAAGATGAAATCTGTGACCTTGCTAACCGCACAGTGGCGATGTTCGAGGAGAAAGGACTGGATGTAATTTCAGTCATGGTTAACCGCGCTGCAAAAGAATTTTCGCCAGACCTCGGCGAGCACTTGCGCGGATGTTTGAAGAGCGAAAGCAACCCTCTGGTCTACGTATTGCCCGATGATAAGCGACTGGGCAATCCGACTATGAATGATGTTGTTAAATGGTTGGATTGCCGGCTACTTTATGGTCGTGACAGGCTTGATACGCCCATTGATAATTACGTGGTCGCCGCCATGCAGATTGAGAATTTCCTGAAATATGTAAACGATGGAAGTTTGATCATCACTCCCGGTGATCGCTCGGATATTATCCTCGCCAGCCTGTCCTCGCGGCTTTCCGATGCCTATCCCAATGTTTCAGGCATTCTGCTTACCGGTGGAATTAAACCGGCTATGACCGTCCATCATCTTATCGAAGGGTGGAAGGGCGTACCATTGCCCATTCTGGTTGCACCGGGACATACCCATAAGACTGCCCAGATTCTGCGTGGTCTGCATGGTAAGATTGACCCGGAAAATCAGGTCAAAGTTCTTTCAGCTATGGGGCTTTTCGAGACCTGTGTGGATTCCCATGAGTTGCAGACCAAGCTGGTTTCAAGCCGTTCCACACGCATTACTCCGTACATGTTTGAGCATACCTTGCTGCACAAAGCCCGCGAGGATAAACAGCATATAGTTCTGCCCGAAGGTAAGGAAAAACGAATTTTACAGGCAGCGGATATCCTGCGCCGCAGGGATGTTGTTAACCTGACCCTGCTTGGCGGTGAGGATGAAATCCGCAAGACCGCTTCTGACATTGGTATCAGTCTGAAAGGAATTGATATTGTCGATCCGGTCAAGTCTGAACATTTTGATCGCTTTGTTGATGAGTATCTCGAGTTGCGCAAGCATAAGTGCATTGTGAAGGATGATGCCCGCGACCGCATGAGCGATCCCACTTATTTTGGCACCATGATGGTTTATACCGGAGTTGCTGACGGTATGGTTTCCGGTTCCATAACCACAACCGCCCAGACTATTCGCCCGGCTTTTGAGTTCATTAAAACCAAGCCCGGATTTTCCATTGTTTCCAGCGTTTTTCTCATGTGTCAGAACGATAAGGTCATGGCTTACGGTGACTGCGCGGTTAATCCTAATCCGGATGCGCAGGCGTTGGCTGAGATTGCCATCAGTTCTGCGCAAACTGCGGCAATTTTCGGAATTGAGCCTAGAGTTGCCATGCTTTCCTATTCAACAGGAGAGTCCGGCAAGGGATTATCTGTAGATAAAGTGAAGGAAGCGACAAAACTTGTGCGGGAAATGGCACCGGAAATCGCAGTGGAGGGGCCGTTGCAATATGATGCTGCCGTAGACCCGGATGTTGCTGCCGAGCTTATGCCTGACAGCGAAGTTGCCGGAAAGGCTACAGTACTCATCTTTCCAGACCTCAACACCGGGAACAATACCTATAAAGCTGTACAGCGTTCACAACCAGAGTCGGTTGCCATCGGTCCTGTTTTGCAGGGGCTGAAAAAGCCGGTTAACGATCTGAGCCGGGGGTGTACTGTGCGTGATGTGGTTAACACTGTCGCCATTACCGCTATTCAGGCCATTGCGGAGAAAGATAAATTAACAGAGTAGTTGCCTAAAACAGACAGGAGATGGTACTTCTGACTCTCATGATTCTTGTTAGATATTAAAAATAATAAGGAGTAGCTGATGAAAAGAATTGTCTCCGGTGGCTTGATGAAGAATGTTGTTTTATGTTCCTCTTTAGCTTTTATTACGGTGCTTTGCATTTTCTTGCAGCCTGTATGGGCTTGCTCCCGTGTTGTCTATGAAACAGGAACAGGCTCCTACATCACAGGCAGAAGCATGGATTGGAATGACCCCACAGCCAAGACCAGCCTTTGGGTT
>DDLU01000213.1 GCA_002340305.1 Desulfovibrio sp. UBA2564 | reverse complement strand
GGGTCCGCGAATTCGGGCGTAAACTCAAGTCGTGGGATTCCGCCGTACAGGAAGTGAAGTTGCTTGACGTTGAGATGAAGCCTACCGCGGTCTCTGCCAGCTGGTCTCTTGAAGTTTCCGACCAGTGGGTGCTGCGGAGTTACCTGAATGATTATCTGCCTCCCCGTGGGCTGAATTTCAGTCTGGAGGGCTTAGAGGAGCCAAAATAACAAGGAAGGACTAGTGCAGAGCCGGAAAATCTGGACTATACCAAATCTGATTACCATTTTCAGGATATTGCTGACTCCGGGATTCGTCATTGCCTATCTCGACAGCAATTTCCTGACTGCATGGCTGCTGTTTATGGTTGCCGGAATTTCAGATGGTCTTGATGGTTTTCTGGCCCGGGTCATGAAACAGCGCACCGATTTCGGAGCCATGATTGATCCTCTTGCCGATAAGATTCTTCTTGTTACTTCCTTTATCTGCCTGTCTGTACAGGGGATGGTGCCTGTCTGGCTGACCGTTCTTGCCGTTTCCCGCGATCTGATTATTGTCGGCGGACTTTTCTTACTCAAATTTTATGGCGTGGAAGTGGAGAAGAGGATTCAGCCTCTTTGGACCAGCAAGATAACCACGGCCTTACAGCTTCTAGTCATCTTTTCCGTGCTTACCGGCTTGGCCTTCGGGATTGATGTCAGCTTTCTGCATCCAGAGATGGAGATAATCACTGCTGTTTTTACTTTTATTTCCGGAACTATTTATCTCAGGCGCGGGCTGACCATGTTCGCTGAAGAAGTTGAGAACGGGGCAAAATAAAACCCCGGCTTGAAAAACAAACCGGGGCTTTTGCAGGCAAATACATAGGCTGTTGAGAAAGTTCCATATGTAAGGAACAAAAAAAGGCAGGAACCAAGCGTATAAATAATACGTGAGTTTCTGGCTTTTTTGCAGTAACGCCGCAGATGGTGCTTTATCGGCAGCCTAGGCGTCTTTGTCTTTTGACGGAGTCACGTCAATTTCTTCAGACTCACTGCTTGCCTTTTTAAAATTCTGAATTGCACGTCCCAGTCCGCTACCCACTTCGGGAAGTTTTTTAGCTCCGAAAATCAGGATGATGATACCCAAGATCAAAAGAATTTCTGTTATACCTAAACCGAACATTTTTATCCTCCAATGCTAGACGGTAATGAACTTTTACACGCGCCTCGCTTTTTGGTCAAGAATGTCTTCTTATCTCGGAACGACACGGAAAATTTATACTTTTGATCTTTACAAAGCGGCAATGCGTACATACTTCATCCCTTAAATGCTTAACACTTTCAGGCCACAGGCCGTGTCTTCCCGGAGGATTCCCTTTTGCCAAAGGTAACAAAAATGCCGGGCCGCATGTGTCGGTTCTACCAAAATGGAAGGTGTCTCTATGAAGAGATGCTCAATCCCGGATATAACCGTGATTGGCGCTGTCCGGTGCTTAAAGAGCAGGAAGGGGAGTATGACAAACTCTTGGTGCAGGCTGATAATTTTCAGTTGGATGCGCAGGCTTTTCGCGATCTTTGGGAACAAAGAATCGAAGAATACTTGAAATCCAATGTAGTGTGTCGCAAGATGGTTGCGGGCGTGGAAGAAGGGGAAGCCTTCTGTACTGCGCTGTATAAAGAAGTGTGTCTTTTTGAGCAGCCTGAGTGCGAAGGAGTCTGCAATCTCTTCAAACCACGTAAGGAATAGAAATTTTATCGATAAACTGACGATTTGAAATTAATGGCGGCGAAGCCTTATCAAAAAAGTTCGTGATTTTTAAACCCTTTTTAAAAGGGGTAAGCCGCTGGAGGCAAAATTTTTTTATCTATGCGCATAGCGCATCATTAAGGGAGCGAGTCGTGTTGATATATTTTCCGCAACTGCATGAGGAACTTGTTGAAAAAAAAGTCGAAGGTGCACTAATCTTTGATCCGGGCATTGATCGCAAGGATGCCGATGAAATTTCCGTTTTCCGCCCGGAAAATCTTCCTGTGGAACCTCAGGTTTGCAAACGCATGGTTGATGATTTCATCAGCTACGGTGAAAGTCTTGGTGACATGTTCAAGTTCATCGTTAATCCGCAGTCCAATGATAAAGACCAGTTCGGTGAGCGTACTTCCGCAATCCATACCGAGCTTGCAGCCCGTATTTCCCCTGAAGCAGAAGATAAAAGCGACGAAGAAGCACGCATCCAGAATCAGGTTGTGCTGGCCCTTTGTTATGCTTATGAGGAAAAGCATCTTGAGCTTGGTTCTCTGGAACAGAATTTGACTGATAAATGGGCCGGGTTCGGCGAAAGTCTCGGTCTTGATGTGGAAGACGAAGATGAGCGCAAGGCCATGGCTCTCGGTGGTCTGATGGCTAATCTGCCCGGTATCGGCGGTGGTGATATACAACTGCCTTGGCAGAAGGTGCTTGAAGGGTTTGCGCTTCTCCTGCCTGACAACAGCGTTCTGGTTACTTCAGATGTTGATGCTGTATCTCTTTGGCGTGATCGTGATATAGAATTTTATGAAAAAGAAGGGCTGCTGGCAGAAGAGGCTTTGGTTCTCCGTGAAAAGGCATGGAAGCTGCTGGACCTTTCCGGACTGCCCGAAGACAGGATTTGGCTTGACCGGGAACTGACCGTAGTCCTGAATATGTCGGAAGAAAATTAGGGAGAATCCTGAATGGAATCTATACATATCAGCCCTGTAACGCCCGCTTCGGTGGTTAAAGAAATCAAGGGTGTAATTTTCGATTGTGATGGGGTCTTGATCAATTCATTTGAATCAAATAAATGGTATTACAACAAGTTCAAGGAAAAATTTGAACTTGAACTCATGACCGCAGATGAAGAGAAATTCGTTCACGCCCACACCCATGCGGAATCATTAAAACATATCCTTCCCGAAGAGCTTCATGAGCAGGCGTTTGAGTTTTGCTCCGATCCCTCACTTAAAGAAGGTATTAATTATATCCAAGTTGAGGAGGGGCTTACCCGCTTACTTGAATGGCTGAGAACCCATAACATTAGTATGGGCATCAATACCAACCGCACAGATACCTTGCCCATGATTCTGCAGAAGTTTGATATTGAAAGTTTTTTCTCTCCGATGGTTACTTCAACCACATTGCCTAACACCAAGCCGCATCCCGAAGGTGTCCACTATATTTTGGCCAAGTGGAAAATGAAGCCTGATGAAGTTGTTTACATTGGCGATACATGGGTTGATGAGAGCTGCGCTGAACGTGCAGGAGTAGAGTTCTGGGCTTACCGTAGTCCTCTTCTTAATGCCCGTTTGCATGTAGATAGTTATTGGACGCTTTGCAATCTACTGGAAAAGGCCCGTAATGATGTCTGGTCTGCTTGTGGTTGCGATTAGCAAAAGTTTATTTAAATCAGTATGAAAGGGGGAGTGGGGCGTGGCTGGCCTTGTTTCTTCTGCGTTTCTTTGTGCCCCTTTGGTTTTGTGTTTAATAGAATTGAGATAAATTAGGAAAAACAGTTGATTCTTGAATCCTGCTGTGCCAATTTATAGTCAAGATCGGAAGCAACCGTTTCTGATCCAGCCCGTTAGGAGTATGTTAAATGGATTACGTGATTCTTGCCGTGGCGAAGGTCCTTTCGCTTGTTCTTAATCTCTACATGTGGGTGGTTATTATTTCCGCCCTGATTACTTGGGTCAATCCTGATCCCTATAATCCCATTGTCAGTTTTTTGCGTAATGTTACGGAGCCTGTCTTCCGCAAGGTCAGACAGTACCTTCCGTGTGTAAATATTGGTGGGTTTGATCTTTCCCCCATTGTTGTGCTTCTGGCTATCCAGATGCTCGATATTGCTCT
Organism: Desulfovibrio sp. UBA2564; assembly: GCA_002340305.1. Lineage (GTDB taxonomy): Bacteria > Desulfobacterota > Desulfovibrionia > Desulfovibrionales > Desulfovibrionaceae > Maridesulfovibrio. The sequence goes on along the minus strand of DDLU01000213.1, from coordinate 2,677 downwards.
GGTGGGCAACCTCACCAGACTCGCTTATGGTATGTAGATGCCGGAGGTGGGCATGAGTCTTTCAAAAATAGACTTACTAAATAAAAAGTTCTCAAAATCCCTGTTCGGGTATTCCAAGAGTGAAGTAGACCAGTTGATGGCCGAGCTTGCGGAAGTTCTGGGTGCCACTGCTGATGAAAAGAAGCAACTCCAGAAAATGGTTTCCCGCCGGGAGAGCACAATCACTGAATTTCGCCAGCGTGAAGAAACACTGCGCGATACTTTGATGACCACCCAGAAGATGGTGGATGACCTTAAGGCTACCGCAAGGAAAGAGGCCGAGGTTATCATCAACGAAGCCCATTCAAGGGCGGAGGTGATTTTGCAGCAGGCACACAACAGGCTTGCTCAGATCCACGAGGACATCAATGAGTTGAAACGACAGAGAACCCGTTTTGAGGTTGAGCTGAAAGCACTCCTCGAATCTCATCTCAAGACTTTGGAGATAGGTGATCCCGAAGTTGAGAAAGTCGAAGCCATCGAATCCAAACTTAAATTCTTCAAGAAGGCCAAGTGAGCGAAGTTACAGCTGATCTCCCCTCTTATATCAGACCCTGCGGACAATGTTCGTGGAGGGTCTCAGTATGGGTGCAGCCCGGTGCCAAAAAGGAGGGTGTTACCGGGGAGTATCAGGATAGCGTGCGTGTGCGCATAAACGCGCCTGCTGTTGATAACAAAGCCAACAAGGCTCTTGCCGCATTTGTCGCGACCCGTCTGGGTCTCAAAAAGCGAAACATTTCCATTGCATCAGGACATTCCAACCGTAAAAAGGTTTTACTGGTGGAGTCCGATGTTGAACCGCGTTGGGAAGGGATAACCCCTGCCGGCGCCTGAGTTGCAAACCATTGCAAAAGGAGTTTCAAATGGAACAGAGAGAGATTGAAATCATCGAGCAGCTAGTGGGCCAGGACAGTGAAATTAACGCTCTATGGAATCAGCACAATGAATACAAGAAACTCATCGATAAAATGGAAGCTAAAAACTATCTGAGCGAAACCGAAACTCAGGAAGTTAAAGAACTCAAAAAGAAAAAACTCGCTGGAAAGACAAAGCTGCAAGCTTTGCTCGACAAGCATAAATAAGGGAGGGTAGCCATGGAGCTCACCGGAGCTCAGATATTTCTTGAATGTCTGAAAAAGGAGGGTGTGGATGTCGTATTCGGATTCCCCGGAGGGGCAGTAATCGACATATACGACGAATTACCCAATTATCCGTTTAAGCACATACTTGTAAGGCACGAACAGGGTGCTATCCATGCTGCGGACGGCTATGCACGCGCCACCGGCGATGTAGGAGTCTGCCTCGTGACATCAGGTCCCGGAGCGACCAACACTGTTACCGGCATAGCAACGGCATACATGGATTCAATTCCGGTGGTAATTTTCACCGGACAGGTTCCCACACCGCTGATCGGAAACGATGCGTTTCAGGAGGTGGATATCGTAGGAATCACCCGACCCTGCACAAAGCATAATTACTTGGTTAAGGACATCAAAGACCTTGCCTATATGGTCCGGCAAGCTTTTTATCTGGCCCGTACCGGCCGTCCCGGCCCGGTTCTGGTTGACCTGCCCAAGGACATTATGCAGCAGAAATTCGAGTTCCAATGGCCTGAAGATGTGTCTCTGCGGAGCTACAACCCCAATCTGAAGCCGCATGCGCGTCAGATTAAAAAAGTCGCTAAATTGATTGAAGGTGCTGAAAGGCCCTTGATTTATGCAGGCGGAGGGGTTATCAGCTCTGGAGCTGAGGATGAATTGACATGGCTCGCCAAGAGCCTTGACATTCCGGTGACAGCTACTCTTATGGGGCTGGGCGCCTTTCCCGGAAACGATCCCCTTTGGTTGGGAATGCTGGGAATGCATGGCACCTACGCCGCAAACATGGCAATAAATAACGCGGACCTCGTCCTGGCAATCGGGGCGAGGTTCGATGACCGTGTGACCGGTAAGGTCAGCACATTTGCCCCTAAAGCCACTCTTGTTCACATCGATATTGACCCCACCTCAATTCAGAAGAACGTAGCCGTACACGTGCCGCTGGTCTCTGACTGTAAAAGCGCATTGTCCGCATTAAAGAGTGAAATGGAACCGAGGCTTGATACCGTGGACTGGGAATTAGCCCATGCCGTATGGGTCAGGCAGGTTCAGGAGTGGGCCGAAACCCACCCCCTTCGCTATAAAAAGAGCGAGACTGAGTATATTAAACCCCAGCGTGTCGTGGAAAAAGTCTACGAAATCAGTAATGGGGATGCCATTGTCGCCACCGAAGTGGGCCAGAACCAGATGTGGGCTGCCCAGTTCTACAAATTTAAACGCTCCAAATCATTCCTTTCATCTGGCGGTCTCGGGACCATGGGCTTCGGACTTCCCGCAGCTCTGGGTGCCCAGATGGCTTTCCCCGACAAACTTGTTGTGAATATTGCCGGAGACGGTTCCATCCAGATGAATATTCAGGAAATGATGACTGCCGTCTGTAACAACCTTCCCGTAAAAATTGTTATTTTAAATAACGGCTATCTCGGAATGGTCCGCCAGTGGCAGGAGCTTTTTTACGATCGCAACTATTGTGAAACCTGCATGGATGCCCAGCCGGACTTCGTTAAACTTGCCGAAGCATACGGAGCCGCCGGGTATAG
>DDLU01000280.1 GCA_002340305.1 Desulfovibrio sp. UBA2564 | reverse complement strand
AGTTACCAGAAGATAATGCCTTTGGGGGGGATGGCAAGGGGGGAGGGAAAACTTCATATCAAACCTAAGGAAATATTGATTTATGCCGATAATCGTATCGATACGCGATTAATTCTATAGATAAATTATATAACCAATCGAGGCTAGCCATGAGAATCGGGGAATCTTCGGGCTTTAAATTTAATGTTTTCAATATGCAGAAGGAAGCTGCTGAAGCTGAAGAGGTGAATCCTACTCACCAGAAGGTTGAGGAGGAAGAACCGCAGGGACATTCTTTTTCTGCCAGAAACATGATGGCGGGGAACTTTGTTCAGCAGGATCGTGAACAGTCCAAGTATATCAACGGGCTGATGACTTCCTACGCGGTGGCGGATCAGTTCCGCAGTCAGATGCAGAGCGTGCTTGAGTCCGGGCAGATTGATGCTGCAATCACTGCTGCTGCTTCTCCGGGAAATAAGGCTGAAATGTTGCTTGTCGGTATGAAGGCACAAAGAGCAGCAGAAGAAAAGGCTAAAAATTATACCAAGGAAAAGCTCGAAGAGAAAATCGAGGCCGAGCGTAAGGAAGAGGAAAAAGAGCAGGAAGAAAAGGCAGAAGCAAAGATCGAAGAAAAGCTTATGCCAGAGGGTGCCAAGAAGGTTCTTGATGCCAAGAATGATCCTGAAGAGCTTACTGAGGAGATTGAAGAGAAGGTCGAAAAAGCAACCGAGACTGAAAGCGATAAGGTTCTTAAAGGTAACGAACTGGATGAACCCCAGACAGCCGCCGGCAATGTTCAGGCTGCTGAGCAGGTTGGGACTGTTGCTGCTGCGGGTACTGTAGTTCCTGAAGACGAAAAGAAAGTAGATCTGACCGGAGAGTCCAACCAGACTGTGGAGGGAGGAAGTTCAGCTGTAGGTGCAGTGCCACCACCGGGAACTTATGTTGATGAGGTTGTTTAGACTTTAAAATTATTTTGAAAATTTTAAAGCTCCCTCCTGCATATGCAAGAGGGAGCTTTTCTTTTTATTCAGCAGCTTCCCGTATTTCCTTAACTGCCTTGGCGTAAGCGCGGAAGACGTTTTCCCTGTTAAGGATACCGATGATCCTGTTGGGATCGTCCTCACTTACTACCGGAATCTGCCCGTAGTCGGTATCTACAAACTTAAGCAGGGCGGTGTAGAGATCATCATCCGCCTTGAGAGTCGCTGGTTTGGTGGCGAGGTCTTTGGTGAGGATGAGGTCAAAGAGGTCCGGGTTGAAGAGGTGGTTTCTAACGTTTTGAATGGTCAGGATTCCAGTGATCATGCCGTCATCATTTTTGACCGGAAAGTAAAGCTCGTTGGTGTTGGCGATGATGTCGGTCAGCGCCTTGAGCGTGGTTCCTTCTTCGAGGGTGGTTACCCGGCCCGGTTTGTAGTGGGTGTCCACGTGCAAGCCCTCAAGTATGTTGATGGTCTTATCCTCGATATGGGCTGGGGAATCGAATTTACTTTCCACCTGATGCTCATAAAGGGAGAAGCTGCGCCCGAGAACGATGCACAGCGCAGAGGCGAGCATGAGCGGTGACAGCAGACCGTAACCCTGAGTGAGTTCGCAGACCATGATCAGCGGACCGATGGGAGCTTTTGCAACCCCGGCAAAAAAAGCCGCCATGCCGACAAGCACGTATCCTCCGGGCTGGGTGACGATATCCGGGAAATATTTCCCTGCAACCTGACCGACGATACCGCCGGACATACCGCCGACGAAAAGGGCCGGGGCAAACATACCGCCGGACATACCGGAACCGATGGTCATGGAAGTGGCGATGGTTTTACCGATGACGATGGCGATCATCATCATGAGCGGAATTTCACCCATGATTGCCATTTCCAGCCAACCGTACCCCCCGGTGAGAACCTGCGGGAAAAGCATACCCATGATACCCATGAGCAGGCCGCCGAGGCCTGTTGCCCACATGAGGCCTACACGGTCTTTGATCTGGAAAAATACCGAATATTTAATGAATCGGAAGGTGCGGATATAAATCCAGCCTGCGAGGGTACAGGCAAAAGCCAGCACTACATAGAAGATCAATTCCCGCGGATCGTGAAAAACAAAGCGCGGAATACCGAAGATCGGCTCGGATCCATAGAAAAGTGTGAATAAGGAATAAGAAACTACGGAAGAAATGACCGAAGGCAGAATGGCTTCAGATTCAAAGTCCTCACGGTAGATAACTTCGATTGCAGTCAGTGCTCCGCCAAGGGGAGCACGGAAGATCGCGCCAAGACCGCCGGCAGCACCGGAGAGGAGCAGGATGCGGCGTTCCTTGGTGGAGAGCTTAAGCCTCTGGGCCAGCCATGATCCGACCCCGGCACCCATTTGGGTGATTGGGCCTTCACGGCCTGCACTACCACCGCAAGAGATGGTGAAGACAGAACTGATCCCCTTGATGATGGGGATGATGGGCTTCATGAGTCCGCTGCCTTGATGAAAGCACTTGATGGTTGCATCTGTGCCGTCTGTACCGCCGGAGATAGTTTCCGGGATGTATTTGTTGACCAGCCATCCGGTAATAAGACCGACAATGGTCAGGCAGATGGGGATGGTCCAAGTGCGCAGATGCTCTCCTGCATGTCCGTGAAAAAGTTCTTCACCTTCTGGTGCAGGCAGGGACAGTCCAGCCAACTGGCTCATAAAAATATGTTTACCCAGCTCGACAGCACCGAAAAAAAGCACGGCTACGATGCCGGAAAGGATACCTACCACGATACCCAGTGCCAACCAGCGGAAGTGGCTGGCTTTGCGGTAGGATCGGGCAAGGTCTTTCCACATGCTTACATTGAGGAAGGGACTCATTAATCGGCTCCTGATTCGCTCAGATGCAGTCCGGGACGGACTTGGGATTCGGGGTAGGAGAGGATTTCACGGGCAAGGTTAATGTCAATGCCGATACGTTCCTTGAGTTCATCCAGTCCGTTGAATTTCTTTTCGGACCGTATACGCTGGATGAAGTGGACGCGGATGTCCTTACCGTAAATATCAGAGGAGAAATCGAGAATGTGCGCTTCAACCGAAAGTGCTTCATTGCCGAAGGTAGGGTTCTTGCCGATGTTTGCAACACCGGGCAGGACCTTGCCGTCAACTTCCACACGGATGGCGTAGACCCCTTTCTTGGGGAAAAGTTCATCTTCAAGTTTGATATTGGCTGTGGGAAAACCAAGCAGTCTTCCACCTCTGTTCATGCCGTGCACAACTTCACCGCGTACCTGATAGAAACGGCCCAGCAGCGGACGAACATCCCAGACATTACCTTCGCTGACAAGATCGCGGATGCGGGAAGAGCTGACCACGGCATCATTGATGATGACCGGATCAAGACGTTCTACGCCGTAGTCGTGTTTTTTGCCCAACTCGACGATGGTTTCATAGTTACCGCTACGGCCTTTACCGAGGGCATAGTCATATCCCACAACCATTTCTTTCATTCCCAGAGGGTCTATCAGGTATTGCTTGATGAATTCTTCGGGAGAAAGGGCTGCCATTTCGCGGGTGAAATTCAGGGGCAGAATGATGTCCGGTTTATGGAGGGCAATTAGCTCAAGTTTTTGTGAGGTCAGGGTAATAAAAGGCGGGGTCTTGCTATTAACCAGAACCCGGAGTGGATGGGGGTCAAAGGTTACAACAACGCTGGCTAAGCCATTGCCCCGTGCTTTTTTGCAAGTAGTGCTGATCAGCTTTTGATGCCCTTTGTGGACACCGTCAAAGTTGCCGATTGTTACGCATGCGCCTTGTTCAGGCTTGATAATTTCATCTATGGATTTTGCGATGATCATGTTCGCTTCACTTTTTAGTTAAGAATAGAATTTTGGAAACGAAAACCGTTACCTCAAAAGCCCGCATCATTCAAGCTTTCCCTTGTCCTTCTCCTTGGGCGGTTTGGGGTTGAGTGTGTCCTGTAATTTTTTCAATTCCTCACGTTGTTTCTTGGTCTTAGCGAGTCCTTCAGCTTTGCGGAGGTGGAATTGGGCTTTTTTAATATCAAGTCCGTAAAGAGCAGCGTAGGCGAGCTGGGTATGGGCCTGAAAATAGTGTCCGGATTCACCGAGCATGCGTCCAAGGTGGTAGTGGATTTCCTGATCATGGGGAACAAGCTCAGCGACTTTGCGCATGGTGAAAATAGCTTGTTTGTAGTTTTTTCGTTCACCTTCGATTCTGGCGATGAAGAAGAGGGCCATCACATCACGTGGGTTGCGCATGTATGCTTTGCGGAGCAGTGGAGATGCTTTGTCCATCTTGCCGATGGTAAAATAGAAACGTCCCTGTTCCCTGAGTATTAAGTTATCTTCAGGGCAGAGTTCATGGGCCTGATTGAATTCCAGCCCCGCCTTGGTGTATTGCTTCATGCGGGTGTAAACAATACCGAGGCCTAGATGGTCAAGGCAGGTACGCTTGGCCTCCGGGATGGCCTGATAATGGGCAAGGGCAACATCGGCAGAAGTCAAACGTGCCCGAATCAGGGTCTGGACTTTGAAAAATGTTGCATCGTCATTCCGTCGTTTGAAATATTCCGGGGGCATACGTTTGAAGCGGTCTTCAAGGTAGCCGATACGGACATCTAGGCCGGGGTGGGTGGAAAGATAGGTCGGAATGTTTGTGTTGCTTAAATTCCATTGTCGCTGTTTCATGACCTTGAAACCGTCAACCATGCTTTGCGGGTTGTATCCGGCAGCGATGAGATAGTTCATACCAAGATGGTCAGCCTCGCGTTCGTTTTCCTGAGTGTAATTGAGGTAGGCACTTTGTGCACTTCCCATTGAACCCATGGCAATTGCCTGACCGAGGTTACCCATATTACCGCCGCCCCCGGCAATGCCGACCAGCATTCCGGCAAGGGTTCCCAGCATACTTGCAAAGCTGACCAATTTCATCTTTTCCATTCGGCTTGCGACATGGCGCAGGGATACGTGGGCAAGCTCGTGACCGATAACAGCAGCGAGTTCAGCCTCATGCTTCATGTTCAGAATCAGGCCCGTGTACACATAAACATAACCGCCCGGAACAGCGAAAGCGTTCATGGAATTATTGCGGATTACAGTAGCAGTTATGGGGAACGGCTGTGGTGGAATCTGCTTGGCAACACGCGCGACAAGCTGTTTGACGTAACCTTCGATCTGCGGATCGAGGATAACCGGCATTCTGGTGCGGACCATTTTATCAAATTCTTTACCAAGCCTGATTTCGTCAGTTACTGTGAAATCTCCAAAGAGTGAGTTTGCAGTAGCCTGCGGGGTCAGGCACAGGCTGAAGAAAAAGATCAGTATTGAGGATATGATCTGGAAATGGATTTTTTTTCTGATGGGCATACAAAAATTTGCTGGATATAGAAGATAGTGTTGATGATTTAATTTTCTACTGAAGAGAGTAAGTTTTGAACGCCTGCTTGTAAAGAAAGTAAGCAAAAAGAAAACCCCGCGGGCAAAGCTCGCGGGGTTGATAATTCTTTATACGAAGGACTTGTTATTTGCCCATCATGTCGAAGAATTCTTCGTTGTTTTTGGTACCTTTCATCTTGTCGAGCAGGAATTCCATGGAATCAATGGAGTTCATGGGGGCAAGAAGCTTGCGCAGGATCCAAACCTTGTTGAGAACGCCATCGTCTAGGAGAAGTTCTTCTTTACGTGTGCCGGAGCGGTTGATGTCGATAGCCGGGAAGACACGTTTTTCAGCCAGTTTGCGATCAAGGTAAAGGTCCATGTTACCGGTACCCTTGAATTCTTCAAAGATAACTTCGTCCATTTTAGAACCGGTATCAATCAA
>DDLU01000289.1 GCA_002340305.1 Desulfovibrio sp. UBA2564 | reverse complement strand
GGAATACCCCCGCCAATACGATACCTGGAAAAAGACCAGAGACAGCAACAAAATTGAAGATCTGGTGGAAAAATATCCCCAGTTGGCAATTCTTTGGGCTGGCTACGGTTTTGCGAAAGACTATAACGCACCCCGTGGACACTTCAACGCTCTGCAAAGTAACATCAACACACTGCGTACAGGTGCTCCCACCGGACCCAATGATGGTCCCATGCCTACGGCATGTTGGACCTGTAAATCATCAGATGTCCCGCGCATCATGGAAAGGGACGGTGAACTTGAATACTTCACCGGTAAATGGGCCAGACTCGGCAGCGAGATCGTAAACCCCATCGGCTGTGCAGACTGCCACAACAGCCAGACCAGCCAGCTTGAAATCTCCAGACCTTACCTCAAACGCGGCCTTGAAGAAAGCGGTAGGAAACTGGAGGATCTCACTTTTCAGGATATGCGCTCTTTGGCCTGCGCCCAGTGTCACTCTGAATACTACTTCAAGAAAACACCTTACACCGACAAGGCCGGTAATAAGCAGATGGCTGCAGTAGTAACCTTCCCATGGGCCAAGGGACTCAAAGCTGAAAACATGGAAGAATACTACAACGAGTATGGATTCAAGGACTGGACTCATAAGCTGAGTAAGACTCCCATGCTTAAAGCCCAGCACCCCGGTTATGAAATATTCACCACCGGCATCCACTTCAAGCGCGGCCTTTCCTGCGCAGACTGCCATATGCCTTATATTCAGGAAGGCAGTGTAAAATTCTCCGACCACCAGATTCAGAGTCCTCTGAACAACATCGCAAACTCCTGCCTGACCTGCCACCGTGAAAGTGAGGAAGAGTTTAAAAAGATCGTAGAAGAGAAACTGAAGCGCAAGAACCAGCTGAACGTCTTGGCTATGAACAGCCTTGCCGGGGCACACCTTGTTGCCAAGAAGGCTTGGGAAATCGGTGCAACCGAAGCGGAAATGGAAAAGCCCATCAATACCATCCGCTCCGCACAGTGGCTTTGGGACTACTCCATCGCCAGCCACGGTTCCTTCTTCCACGCGCCTGAAGAAACCCTGCGCCTCCTTGCTGTTGCAAACAACAAAGCCATGGAAGCCCGTCTGGAAATCCAGAACATTCTCGCAAACCACGGCGTGACTAACTACGAAGTGCCAGACTTCTCTACCAAGGAAAAGGCTCAGAAGCTGGCAGGAGTACCCTTTGATAAGCTCGTTGAAGAAAAGATGAGATTCAAGAAGGGACTGGTTGTTGAATGGTATGATGAAGCAGTGAAGGCCGGACGTTTGGATCAGAACTGGTGGAATATTCTGCCGGACAACACCGCCTATCCGCAGAATTAAACCGCACCGCCAATTAAGAAATGTACGCTGCCCCCGGACGAAAGTTCGGGGGCTTTTTCATGACAAGTCCTTAATTGCCTGAGCCAAAAGCTGATTAGAGACCTTTAGGATCTCATTAATTTCCTGTGGCGTGGCGTTATCAAGATGAATTCCACAGGCTACAGACACAGTGCAGTGAAACGCAGTTGCCAATGTGTGAGATACGTCGCGTGCCAATTCATCTTCCTTATGGCCGGTAACACACAGCAGTGAAACGGAAGCATCGACCTTCTCATCATCCTGTAATCCGGGATGGGGAATTGCAAGAGCCACAGCTCCGATATGCGCGACATCACCACCATATAGACTGACATTCAAATCTTGCCCCATCCGCTCAATGGACATCTTCAGGGTAAAACGGGGAGTTGTTTTTTCAATGCGGATCATAAATAAGTCCTCGTTAAAAATTCTCAAAACAACATAATGATATACGGCTGCACTCACAGAAGCAATTTTTCTTTTTCACTATCGATAAACCCCTTTCATTTTTGAACAGGTTGCCAAATTTTACTACGGGGGGTAACTTGAAATTGATCTTAAATTCACACTAATTACAATTTCCAAGGAGATAATAAATGAAAATTGCAGTTATCGGAGCCGGAGCATGGGGAACCACTCTCGCAAATACCCTAGCCAAACAAGGGCATGACACCCACCTCTGGGTTCGCGAAGAAGAGCTTTGCAAAGAAATTACTGAAACCGGCTACAATTCTGTTTTCCTGCCTGATTTCAAACTTTCCCCGGACCTGAAATGCAGCAGCAATCCCCAGGATGTGATGCAGGGAGCAGACTATTTCCTGCTCGTTGTTCCAAGCCAGTTTATGCGCAGCGCACTGGCTGATATGAAACAATACTTCCCGCTAAATCCGGCTGTTATCTGCGCCAGCAAAGGTATTGAGTTAAATACCGGGGCACCCATGTCTCAGGTGGTTTATGAGTCTCTGGAAGGTTTGAATCCCGGATTTGGCCACCTATCGGGACCAACCTTCGCATACGAGCTTAGTGCGGAACTGCCGACCTCAATCGTACTGGGCTGCGAGGACGAAAAGCTTGCTGCTGAAGTTCAGGACATTTTCTCCACCCCTTACCTACGGATCTACACCAACCCCGATTATCGGGGTGTTGAGCTTGGAGGTGCCATCAAGAACATCATGGCTATCGCAGCAGGTATGGCCGACGGGCTGAAATTCGGGCATAACACCCGCGCCGCACTGATCACCCGGGGAATTGCCGAAATGAGCCGCCTTGGCGAGGCCATGGGTGCACAAGCCGCGACCTTTACGTGACTTTCCGGCATGGGTGATCTTGTGCTGACCTGCACCGGAGACCTTTCCCGAAACAGGCAGGTAGGTCTCAAACTCGGTCAGGGTTTGAAACTAAGTGAGATTCTCAAAATGCGAATGGTTGCCGAAGGAGTCAAAACAACTGAATCAGTACACTTTCTGGCTCAAAGGCTGGGCGTAGAACTGCCCATAACCGAACAGGTCTATAAAATTCTGTATGAAGATAAAGATCCAGCCACAGCGGTATGCGATCTCATGAATCGAGATCTGAAGGCTGAATAATCAAAGGAGCCCTGATGAAAAAAATCCTTTTGTTTACAGCTGCCCCTGCTACTTTTGGGCGGTTGCAGTTCATGGCATAATCCTAACATTGCCGACCCGGCCAAGGAAAAAGAGATATTTGAACGTGACCGGGGATTCTGTGAAAACCAGAACCGGCAGAATGTTCCGGTGGGTGCCCAAACAGACGCGGTACCACCGGAGCCGACCACCTACGAAGCTGAATTCTCTGAAAACTACGCCTATGAGACTACATTTGAAGAATGTATGAAAAGGCGCGGTTGGATAAAGAAATAAGCTCCACCCAAATCCCCTGCGCTATCCTGCAATGGGGATTTTTTTCTTTCTGCTGTCAGGCTATTATGATAGCTATCAAATATGCATTATATAGTTAGATTACAAGCTATCAAGCAAATCTTAATTGCAATATTCCTAGCCGTTCTACTTTTTCCCCTGCCTGCAAATGCAGAGGAGTGCACCCTCTATGTTTCCGGACAGATGAACTGGAAACCTTTCCTCATGAAAAACAATGCCGGAGAAGTCCACGGACTGATGTATGAAATACTGGAGTACGCTGCCCGAAAAAATAACTGCAAATTGCAATATCGGGACTTTCCATGGAAGCGGGCTGTTGTTTCCCTTGAAAAGGGTAAAATTGATATAATCTGCGGTTTCTTCTGGAATAAGAAAAGAGCCGAAACTATACTATTTTCGCCACCTATTTTACGTAATGAATTACACATCTTTGCACATGACGCATTTAAGCTTGAAAGCTTGAACGATCTGAAAGGCAAAAAAGGAGATAAAATACGTGGTAGTAGCTATGGGGATAAATTTGACGACTTCGTATCTTCCGGCAAAGCGACCTTCAATGAAGTTCCTGACCATCAAACAGCTATAAAAAGATTAATTCGAAATTATTCTGATTTTTTCATAGGAACCTATATCGACACCTGTACAAAACTTTCCGAGCAAGGTCTTGGTAACGAAATTGTACCTCTACCCTATGTTGTTGACACAGTTGATGTATATTTCGCTTATCCGAAGGGGTCTAAAAAAACTCATTACTACAACAAAATAAACAAGACACTTGCCGATATGCAACGTAACGGAACAATAGCCGCAATGATCAAAGCATACTTCAAAGGATCAAAAATTGATTCCGGCAGCATAGTTGTCCCCAAATGGATACTGAACTGGTCAATGCCTATTTCATAGAAACAGGCATCGATACCCAAAAGGTTATTTTTAAACCGAAAGAACTTCGGGGACACTAGCGGCTCTGCCGTTTTGCCCTATATCTTTCAATTAAAGCAATGGCCCGACCGGTGAGTTCGTTAAATTCCGGCTTGGTAATCTGGTCATCTGCTTTGACCCCCTCACCTTTGTGATAAAGACCTTTAGTAATTAAAGACGAAAATAAAATTACAGGCAGGCAGGAAAGGTCTGCGTGTTCCTTGATATTCTTGGTCAGGGTATAACCGTCCATCTGGGGCATCTCAATATCGGAAACCACGATATCGATAATATCATTAATGGCACCACCATTACTCTTGGCCTTTCCGTTCATTTCCCGCAAGGCTTCCCATGCTTCCTGGCCATTCTTATACAGCTTAACGTCAAAATTAGCGGACTCAAAATTTCTATTCAGCAAGGCACGCACGGAAGCCGAATCATCAACAAGAACAGCTGTCATCTTTTCAGGCACAGTATAAATATTGCCGTCACTGCGTTCTGCCATTTCAGGATCAAGTTCGCCGAGAATCCGCTCAAGATCGATCATCAGTACAAAACGATCATCAATCTCAACTGTTCCGGTAATGCTGTTAGTGGCAATATCAGCGATATATTTATTAGGAGCCTTCAGGTCTCCCCAGCCGATGCGGTGAATCTGGGTCACCCCGCTGACAAGAAATCCGGTGATCACGTTGTTGATCTCAGTAACTACAATAAGTTCAAATTCAGATTTTTTACGCTCAATATCGAGCCAGACCGCAAGGTCGATGACAGGCAGAATTATATCACGCAGGGACATAGTGCCCAGATAACTTGGATGCGGTGCCCCTTCAGCCGCTTCCAACCCTTTAGGAGCCTCAACAACTTCAAGCACTTTTGCCACGTTTATGCCGAAGTAATCACGGTCATCATCGCCCCCATCAACTTCATCGATAAAAAATTCAATAATTTCGAACTCGTTAGTTCCAGTATCCAGTAAGATTTCATTATCCAACATTTGATGGCTCCCTTGATGGCTCCCTCAAAAATCAAACCCACATTCTGCACAGTATCCACTCGTTGTATTGTAGATGCCAGCTCCGACTCTTTCAAGAGATTATCCTTTTTTTGAAAATAAATACACCAATTCCTCAGCTCCGAAAACTACCATAAAAGCTACGGAGAGGCATCGTTGCTTGGGGTCAGATATTGTTATACAATAGATTTAAGAATATCTGTTGCATAAATAAGGGGTATTTATGTTTAAAAAATTCAGCCTTGTAAAACTATTTTATCTCTCCATATTCATTTTTCTGTACGGCTGCACTGCCCATCAGACAAAACTGACCGTTCCTATCACAGTATTTAATCCAGCTCCCGGTTCATTTAATATTCATGTCATTCTTTTTGACCTTAAAACAAACGGACTGCCCCATAAACTTGAGGCTGGAGTCGTTCCTATTGAGCAAAATATCATCCAGGCATTGGAAGGTTCCGGCTACCACTATTCACCGGATGGGCCTGCCAATTATTTGATTGAAGCACGCATCGGGTCTATCTCGCCCAAGCTTGCTGCTGCCGGGGAATCACAAAGGATCGGTTTTGCATATGAAGGATTTTACGGAGATCAATTTTTCCGCGAATATCCTGTGCTGATTAATGAATGGACCCCGGAAATACAGCGAATCCGCAGCGGTCCCAACAGCTGCTTCATCACCATGCAGATTCTGGTTAAAGAATCGCAGTCCGGACGGGATGCGGTGATCTACCACGGCACCCCACGCCCCATGGAAGTTCCTTACGAATTGGGATGCCCCTTCAACCAATGCGGTCAAAGCGCGAATCAAGCCCTTACCCGCTATTTACTGGATATCTTTTCCCGCTCAGCCCGGAAATGATCCATTATACATACTTGCAAGAATCTAATCAGATCAATATACTCGCCCCTCTTTGAGGAAAAACGATTTTCCTTGCAGGGGGAGCGGGAACTTCTACGGCTGTCGTGTTTCCACAGAAAAAGCTAATAATTCTATAAATGAATTCAGGATAAGGGAAGGTTAGGAGTGGATATAGAACGCCCATGGTTGAAGAACTACGATGCGGACGTACCCCAGAGCATTGACTTTGTATATCGTCCATTATTTGAATATCTGGACCTTACTGCGGAAAAATGGCCAAAACGCAAGGCCATTGAATTTCAGAACTGGTCAATTACTTATGGTAAACTTCAGCGAGAAGTAGAAATAATTGCCGCCAATCTGCGCAAGCTGGGCATTGAACCGGGTGATCGTGTTGCAATTATGCTGCCCAACACCCCACAGATGATCATGACCTTTTTCGGTGTCCTTAAAGCCGGGGCCGTTGCCACCATGACCAACCCGCTCTATATGGAAACCGAGATTGTCCACCAGCTCAATGACTCCGGTGCCAAAATGCTGATCACCATTGATCTGCTCTGGTCCAAAATTGAAAAGCTGCGCGACAAACTTCCGGTCCGCAAATATCTGGTCACCAGAATTTCCGACACACTCAAATTTCCCCTAAACGGTCTCTATAAACTGAAATCCATGCGGGACAAGAGTGCCCCTAAAGTGCCCTACAATGATTCTTCCGTCCTTAAATGGAATATCCTGCGTAAGGGCAAGGATCGCTACAGTGCCAGCAATATCAGGCCGGAAGACACAGCACTCCTGCAATATACAGGCGGGACCACCGGGCTTTCCAAAGGCTGCAACCTGACCCATGCAAACCTCGGTGCAAATGTGCAGCAGGCCCATGCTATGCTCAGTATTCTTGGCGAGGAACGGGAAATCGTAATGGGAATCCTGCCTTACTTCCACATCTACGGTCTTACAGTATGTGTGAACTTCCCCGTCTTATTGGGGGCGACCATGGTGCCCTTTCCACGTTATGTGCCCCTTGATGTGTTGAAAACAATGCACAAGCTGAAGCCGACCATTTTTCCGGGTGCTCCGGCACTTTATATTTCCCTGCTGCAACAGAAAGATTTGGAAAAGTACGATGTTGCTTCTGTGAAATACTGTATTTCCGGTTCCTCCCCCATGCCAGTGGAAGGAATCAAGCAATTCAAGCAAGTATTCGGGGCTACCATTGTAGAAGGTTTCGGCCTCACTGAAGCATCCCCACTGACCCATCTTAATCCGCTCAAAGGCAAAAGAAAGCCCGGTTCAATCGGTATGCCTGTTCCTAGCACTGATGCTGCAATCGTGGATATGGAAGTAGGAAGCGTGCATCTCCCTCCCGGGAAAATGGGAGAACTCATTGTGCGCGGACCACAGGTCATGAAAGGTTACTACAACAAACCGGATGAAACCGCAGGCACCCTGCGTAACGGCTGGCTTTACACTGGCGACATCGCCTACATGGATGAGGATGGTTATTTTTACATTGTAGACCGCAAGAAAGACATGATCATTTCCAGTGGCTATAATATCTATCCCCGCGAGGTAGATGAAGTACTCTATAAGCATCCTAAGGTTCAGGAAGCCGTTACCGTCGGCCTGCCGCACAAAACACGCGGTGAGATTATCAAAGTCTATATCGTGCTCAAGGAAGGACAAGGCATGGACCGCGCTGAAGTAATCGCTTATTGCCGTGACAAACTGGCTGGCTACAAAGTTCCCAGACAGGTGGAATTCCGAACCGAGCTGCCCAAGACCATGGTCGGTAAAGTTCTGCGTCGCGCACTGCGAGAGGAAGAAGAACAAAA
>DDLU01000192.1 GCA_002340305.1 Desulfovibrio sp. UBA2564 | reverse complement strand
CGCTTCCTGCTGGCTAGTCTGTCCAAACGTTCCAGGGAGTACAGAAGCGTGTCTATTTCTGCCAGGTCGGTTTTATCTTTTTCGTCACGTTCCACCAGTAGAGCCAAACGCCGCCGGATAGCTTCTTCTGCTGTCTCATGGGCAATCATATCATTCCAGTTCCCTACATCCGCCCAGTGATAAAGGGTGCGCTTTGGTACATTTAATGTGTCTGCAATCTCCTTTATCTTGTATCTGCGCAGATATAGAGATTTGGCAGCGTTCTTAACTTCATCCGTGTATTGTGACATGCGCTCACAATACATTGATATTTTGATCAGGTTTCCATGTTTCGATCCGATTTACATTAAATCGGATTGGAATTTGTTGTTGCAGTGTAGTGGGCGGATTAATGTTGCGGCATGAAAAAGCTTGTAACTGAGTTTGTAAAGATTGGTCAGTCCGGCCCCACTGCGGACGGCAGGACAATTGAAGTTTCCTGGCTGAAGGAAGCCGCCGAAACGTACAACCTTGAAACCTACACAGCCCTTATCTGGCCTGACCATTTTAAATGGAGCAATGCCGGAAAGGTTGTGGAATTGAAGGTTGAAGAGAAAGACGGCATTACTTCCCTTTTTGCCAAGCTGCAGCCCAATGATTTGCTGCTGGATTACAATAAGAGAAGCCAGAAGCTTTTCACTTCCATGGAGCTTACTCCCGACTTTGCCGGTTCCGGCAAACACTATCTTTCCGGTCTGGCCGTGACCGACCTTCCCGCCTCTCTGGGGACTCATGAACTGATGTTCTCCAAACGCAAAGAGAATGAAGAAAGCGTTCTTTGTTGCGGTGTTGAGCTGCCCAGCGAATTTAAAACCGAAGATCCTGAAGAAGCCCCCGGCTGGGCGAAGAAGCTTTTTGCAGCCGTTTTTTCCGCTTCCCAGGATTCAAACAATGAACCTGAAACAACTGAAGAGGACAGCGAAGAAATGGACGCAAAACAGTTTGAACAGCTGAATGAATCCCTGACCAACCTGGGCAACCAGTTTTCCGCCATGGCCGATGCCATGACCCAGGGCGTGGCAGAGGGCAAAAACGAGCCTGACCCCAAGCCCAAAGATGAAGATCCCAGCAAGGAATTCACCGAGCTTTCCGGCAAGGTCGATGCTCTTACCGCTTCCGTTAAGGAATTCACCACCCGCCTTGAACAGGCGCAGCCCGGAACCAATGTTCCGGAAACTTCCGGTGCAGCAGATAAAGGCAATGGAGGGCTTCTTTAATGAATACCTATTCCAGGCAGCAGTACCAGAACCTGCAGGCGGCCATTGCACTCGGCTACAGCGTGAAAAGTGTTACCCAGCAGTTTTCTGTTGATCCCAGTGTTGAACAGGATCTGCAGGATAAGATTGTTGAGCAGTCCGAATTTCTGAGCAATATCAACGTACTCACCGTTGATGAAATGAAGGGGCAGGTCATCCTTGGTTATGCGAATGGTCCCGTTTCTGGACGCACCGATACCAGCGGCGATAAAGAACGTGTTCCCAAAAACCTGCTGGGTATGGATGCAAACGACTACGAACTGCACAAGACCAACTCCGATGTCTACATGACCTATGCACATCTTGATGCATGGGCCAAGTTCAACGATTTCGATATTCGTTATGTGCGTTATGTCCATGAACGTATTGCCAATGACCGTGAGCTGATCGGCTGGAACGGAACTTCCGTGGCCGTTGATACAGATATAGTAGCGAATCCGCTGCTGCAGGACGTGAACAAAGGCTGGATGCAGTATATGCGTGAAAAACGTGCGGCCAACATCCTTACCGAAGGCACAACCGCAGGTAAGATCCGGGTCGGTACTGGCGGGGATTTCGTGAATCTGGATCACGCTGTTTCCGATCTCCTGCAGGGGATTCCTAAATGGCTGCGTAAAGATCTGGTCGCCCTGGTCGGCGATGAGCTGATCGGCAGGGAAGCAACTGCACTCTATAAAGGTGTTGCAGATGATCCCAACAAGAAGCTTCAGGCTACTGCCTCCCTTGATAAGTTCGGCGGCATCCCCTGGGATACCCCTTCCAATTATCCCGGCCGTGGATTGGTCATCACTCCTCTTTCCAACCTTTCCATTTATGTGCAGTCCGGCTCCTGGCGCAGGCAGCTGAAGGATAAGCCTGAAAAAGATCGCGTGGAAGATTTCAACTCCCGTAATGAGGGCTATGTGGTTGAAAACGCAGAAGCCTTCGTTGGTTGGGAATTCGACAATGTGGAACTCCCTGATGGTGCAGGTGGTTGGCAGTAGGTCTCCGACAACAGGCGGGGGAGCAATACCCCCGCCGCCCTTAAATAAGGACGTGAATCAATGAGTTTGATGCTCAATCACCAGAGAAAAATTAAAGCACAGGGCGCGACTTCTACCGCAGATCCTGCGGCAGGTGCCAAAGTGCTGGTTGTCGGTGGTGGCGGTTCCATCGGAGCCCAGCAGCTTTCAGAGCTGCTTACCAACTCCCTTGAAGAACACCTTCAGGTTTTGAAGAGCTTTGAATCCGTACAGCGCAAGATCCAGTACAAAAAAGAAGTGCTGATCCCCGAATACCGTAACTACGTTTCCCGTCTGGAAGACTCCGGGCAGGATCATCCGCTGCTTGGCCATTACCTGGTATGGCTCCTCGATGCCGATGAAATTGATGAAGCCCTGCCTTACGGCCTGTGGTGCGTGGAAAAAGGCATTTCCCTTCCGGAGCGTTTCAAATCCAAGCTTCCCACTTTTTTTGTGGGTGAAGTTTGCAAATGGTCTGAAGACCAGCTTGCAGACGGCAAGTCTGCAGATCCTTACATTTCCCTGCTTTTTGAGGCCGTGAAGTCTCATGAATGGGATCTTGCGGACAAGGTTTCCGCCCATCTCCATAAGTGCATGGGGTTTCAGGATGAGCAGGACGGCAGGCTGGAAGATGCTTGTGTCATGCTGCAGGCCGCTATGGGACTGGGCGCAAAGGTCAAGACCAGACTGGATCAGATCCAGAAGAAACTGGCTGCTGCAGAAGCAGATACTAACTAGCTATCCGTACTACCCGGCCCTGCTGGCGAGTTCCGTGTTTGGTTTTCTTCTTCACGGAATGCTTGAACCAGTATGGGCCGGAATTTTAAAGAGAGTGATTTATGTCCTTTGTCGGCCTTTCTGATGAAAAAGTTGAAGATATGACCGTGGTTAATGATGGGTTTTATCCTGATATTTCCGTTGGTCACCTGCAGGAATTTTACCGCATCCCTTCGGAATTTGAGTCCGCAATGGTGCGGAATCAGCTGCAGCTGTCCATTGCTTGGGTCAATGACCAGCTGACAACATGGAAGGCCGAACAGATCGAAGCCGGCAACGCCACCCTGAAAGACATTCCCGCTGATGTTATCGGCGGCGAAACCTCCAAGGAACTGCATTACAAGCACGCTGTGTGCTGTCACGCCAAGGCGGAGCTGCTGCCGCAGTATGAATCTATGGTCCGGGCCAAGTCGGCTAGCAGATCCAGTGATGTGGAAGACGTGGAAACTCAGGCAGATAAATTTCTGGAGAATGCAAGGATTGCTCTTGCTGCCCTGCAGAGTAAATCCACTATTTTGGTAGAGGCCATGTAATGCAGCAGTTTCAGGCATTTTCTGAATTCCTCTTGCAAATCTCCGGCGTGAAGCGCGAGCAGCTGGAATGCTTTGCGGACAACTGCAAATTGATTCCGAGTGGTAGGGATCTGGGGAATTGCACGGAATTGGGTCTGCTGAAATATGACGCTGTATTTGAGGTTACCCATTACAAAGGCGATGCATCTTTGTTTTTGGCTCATGTTTTGAGCTGGTTAGAAAATAATGATCCTTATCGTTTTCAAGCAGACTTGCCGGATCCAGAGGTAGAGGTAACCCCCGTTGACCGTGAGTCTGTTGACTTGGATTTATCCATTACTTTTGAAGAATCTCTTATTGTCTCCCCTGCTGAAGATGGGCCTATTTTGTGGAATGAAAAAAAATGGAAGATTACCGATCTTGATGTGGACGTAGCTGAAGAACTGGGAAGCATGGACGGTAAATCCGATGATTGAAGGAGTTCGTTGCAAGCTTAATCCTTCAGATCTCAAGAAGTTGAAAAGGCAGCTTCATATTCTGGCCTTGCCGCCACGGGAACAGACCCGTTTTGTTAACGGCGTGGCCCGGGAAATAATCAAGGACAGCCGTAAAAATATTCGACAACAGCGTACCGTGTCCGGTTCCGCAATGGAGCCGCGCAAGAACGGTAAACGCAAGATGCTTCGCAAGATGGGCAAGGGGCTGATTGCCAAGCGCACTGGACGATTCCGCAGAGAAGTTGCCTGGAAGAATGGCCGCAAATCGCAGATCGCCTACCGTCACCAGCACGGCGTTACCCAGAAGATTACCGCCAACCAGCAGAATAAGAGCCTGAAGAGCAGGGAACGCAATGAACGGCCCGCATCCAGAACCATTGCCAAGCAGCTCAAGGCCGAGGGCTACAAACTGCCGGTGAAGGGCAAGCGCGGCAAGATCCGTTTAAAAAGGGTCAGCATTAAGTGGATCATGCAGAACATGACCAACGCCCGGGCGGCAATGCTCATACATATTTTAAGGGGGGATCCTTCCCCACGACCCAGATCATGGGAAATTGAAATCCCGGAACGTCCGTTTCTGGGTGTGACTCCAGATAAAGCGGACCAGTTCATAGTTGATCTGGCCCAGCAGACACTTAGCCAGATAAAACGAGCATAGGAGTAGTTCATGGCTTTAGGCAAAGCGTTAGTAAACAACCTGAACCTGATGCAAGGCGCATTCGATGAGGTGGAAAATTATTTCCTTTATGTCGGGCGCGGCGCAGGAACAAACGAGGGCAAGCTGATCACTGTCAATACTGACACTGAACTTGATGATGTGTTAGGCGCAACTGACAGCTATCTGAAAAAGCAGGTCTACCACGCCATGTTGAATGCGGGGCAGGACTGGAACGCCTGTATCTATCCGTTGGCTGATGGTGAATCATGGTCTGATGCAGTGGATTATTGCATGGAACAGACCAGTGTTGAGGCTATCGTTGTAACTGATGCAGTAACCGCTTCTACTGATGTAGAGGCTTATTACGCTAAGACTCAGGCCATTATGGCTGAGTACAGACGCCCTCTCTTTTTTATAGGCCGTACTCGTGGAATTGATACAGAGACTGAAAGCTGGGCAGACTATAAGGCCGCAATCAAACCGCTGATCAAGGACATTCTTGCAGATCAGGTTTCCATCGTTCCCGACCTTTGGGGAATGGATGTGGGGACATATGCAGGGCGGCTTTGCAATAAGTCGGTAACTGTTGCTGATACTCCCATGCGCGTGGAAACAGGACCGCTTATCGGGGCGTGGTCTGATAAGCCGGTTGATAAAGACGGCCGCAAAATTGATACCTCCATTCTGAAGGATCTTGATGCTGCGCGTTTCTCCGTTCCTCAGTGGCATCCTGATTACCCCGGTATGTTCTGGGCTGACGGCAATCTGCTGGATGCTCCGGCCGGAGACTACCAGGTAATTGAAAACTTGCGCGTAGTTCAGAAAGCAATGCGGCGTGTTTATGTGCTGGCTGTGGCCAGAATCGGTAATCGTCGGTTGAATAGTACTCCGGCTAGTATCGCTTCCAACCAGACTTATTTTTCACGTCCCCTGCGTGAGATGAGCAAGTCCGTAAAAATTATGGGTGAACAGTTCCCTGGTGAAATTAAGCCTCCGAAAGATGATGCCATTACCATTGTCTGGTCCACAAGGACCAAGGTTGCAATTTATATCAAGGCCACTCCCTACAATTGCCCCAAAGAAATTACCTGTAACATTTTTCTGGATTTATCCAATCAGGCGGAGGCTGCATAAATGGCAGGTCAGCGTTTAAGTGGAAAAAACTTTGACATTACTCTGGGTGACATTGCTTTGCACGTTGAAAAGGCAACCCTCGGCATCGAGGACAACAGTGCAACAGTTAAAGACCGTGGCGTGCCCAATGGCTGGGTTGACGGTGATGTGTCCTCATCTGGTGAACTGGAAGTTGATGCCCAGAATTTGAATTTGATTACCGAGGCGGCCAGCTCCGCTGGAAGCTTCAGGCAGCTGCCTGAGTTTGACATTCTCTTTTTTGCCAAGACCGGCAACGATGAGATGAAAGTTGAAGCCTTTGGCTGCAAACTGAAGATTGAATCTTTGCTGGATATTGATTCCAAGGGTGGGGAAAAACACATCTCCAAAATTCCTTTTGAAATTACCAGTCCGGATTTCATCCGCATTAACGGCGTTCCCTATCTTTCTGAAGAAGACACCGCAGGTCTGTAATGGATGTTGTTGATTCCGCTCAAATGACTGAACGGTTGATCCGTGAACAGGCTCTTGCTTGTTCCGGATCAGCCGGAAGCGGAGAGAGCAACACTCATTGCGAGGAATGCGGCGAACCTATCCCATAGGCAAGACGGCAAGCCGTTCCCGGTTGCCGCTACTGCATAACATGCCAAACTTTGATGGAGCAATAATCATGGCAGATGAAAGCAAACTCCCCAGAGGAATCAGGAATAACAACCCGGGTAATAT
The DNA here is from genome assembly GCA_002340305.1 of Desulfovibrio sp. UBA2564. Lineage (GTDB taxonomy): Bacteria > Desulfobacterota > Desulfovibrionia > Desulfovibrionales > Desulfovibrionaceae > Maridesulfovibrio. The sequence goes on along the minus strand of DDLU01000192.1, from coordinate 12,926 downwards.
CCGTCACGGCGATAAATGGGACGGTCTTGCTGCAGAACAGCCGGATTCCGCTTTCTGTACCTTCATTGATCCGGAACATGGAATCCGGGCGATGGGCAAGATCCTGCTGAACTACCAGAAGCGTTACGGCATTGACACCGTTGCCGGAATTATCGGCCGCTGGGCACCGCCCAACGAGAACGACACCGGCGCATATGCAGCCCATGTGGCAGAGAAAATCGGCGTGGATCCCGATGAAAACATTTCCGTGTTCAGCAACCTGCAGGGGCTGGTGCTGGCAATTATTCAGCACGAAAACGGCCAGCAGCCCTACAATCTTTCCACCATTCAGCGCGGCATTGAAATGGCTCAGGGGAAAGCATGAGTTTTTTCGCAGCTATCAGCGGGATTTTCGGCGGCGAGAAAGGGCTTGGCGGCACTATCCTTGATGCCGTCAAGTCATACTTTCCGCCTGACATGCCCCCTGAAAAGAAAATGGAAATGGAAATGGCCATTAAGGCTGCAGCAGATCAGCAGCAGAACATGATCATGGACAAGGCCATGGAAGCGGACCGGGCAGTTACTGATCGGATCGCAAAGCTGGAAGGCTCCGCTTCGGACTTGCTGCGGGTTCCTTACCTTGGCGCATTCATCATTTTTCTGCGTGGATGCCAGCGGCCGCTTTGGGGTTTTGCAACCCTGTATATGGATTTTCTCTGGTTCACCGCCTGGAAGCTGACCGAGAAGCAGGAAACCGCCTTGTGCATTATCAACCTGTTGGTGCTGGGCTTTCTGTTCGGGGAAAGGACCATCAAAAATCTTGAACCGCTGATTATGAAGATTTTTGGCAACCCTGCAAGGGGGAAATAGTGAATAAGGATTATGTCCAGAGATATGTAATTTTTGCCCTTGGCATTGCTTTTTCTCTGATCACTGCATGGAACACATACCTGCATAGCTCTATGCAGGCTAACCGGGATGGAGTGCAGGAAGTGCGGCTTGAAATGGCAAAAAACTACGTATCCACCGAGGACATGGATAAATTTATCAGCCGGATGGAAAAGCGTTTTGACCGTCTGGATGCAAAAATAGACTCAAAGTAAGGACAGATAGAATGGATATTACTGTTGAAGTTAATGGCAAGCCTCTTGAATTCGGCGTGGAACTGTCCGTTTACAATACGTACATCAACGAGCTGCAGCCTTCCAACAAAGTTGCCCCTGCTGCTAACTTCCTGATGCGCTCCGTTAAGCCGGACAGCAAGGATGATTTGCGGGAACTGATGGAGCTGCCCAGTGCTGGGATCCAGATTGCTGCTGCAGTGATCGAAGAATACAGTCCGGATCTTGAAATCAAGGTGGGAAAGTCCAAGCCCTAGCCCAGGGAATTGAAGATAATGGGCTATCCCAGCTTTTAGCTCTGAATCACAAATGGTTCCCAGGGCAACCGGCCACAACAGAGTCCATGGCCGAGGCCGTGTATCTGGAAAAAGACTACTGGGAAAAAATGAGCGTGGCAGTTTGTAACGGAATATCAAAGGCTTTCAGGGGTTGATTTTGTCTAAATTAGAGAAGCTTACTTTTTCAGTAGATGTCCTGGCCAGCAAGGCTATGGGCAAGATCGGGAAAGTGCAAAACTCTCTTGATTCTTTGGCGAAGAAAACCCGTGGGGCCTTTCTTGATATTGGTACAGGGGGCGCAGGTGTATGGGGAGCTGCGCAGGGAATAACCGCTCTTGTCCAGCCTGCAATGGAATTTAACAACGCGATGCGTGATGTTGATTCTCTGGACGTGCAGGGTGAAGCCATGAACGAGCTGGCGCGTAAATCCCTGCTTTATTCCGTGAAGTTCGGTGAAGGTGCTGCAGGATTTGTTTCTTCTGCTTATGACATTCAATCCGCTATTCAGGGGCTGGAAGGGGCAGATCTGGCCAACTTCACCAATTCATCCAACGTTCTGGCCAAAGCTACCAAGGCCGATGCTGCCACTGTTACTGCATACATGGGCACCATGTACGGCATTTTCAAAAAAGATGCCGCTGCTATGGGAAATAGCAAATGGGTTGAACAGATTACTGGTCAGACTGCTGCAGCTGTCCAGATGTTTAAAACCACGGGCGCGGAAATGTCCGGTGCTTTTACCTCCATTGGTGCGGCTGCCCAGTCTGCAGGGATTGATGTTGCTGAACAGTTTGCAGTGTTGGGAACACTGCAGGCAACCATGTCCGGATCCGAGGCCGGGACGAAGTATAAGGCCTTCCTTGCAGGTGTCGGCAATGCCCAGAAAAAGCTTGGGCTCTCTTTCACTGATTCACAGGGTAAAATGCTACCCATGATCCAGATCATGGAAAAGCTGAAGGGCAAGTTCGGGGACACTTTGGATGTTGCTGAATCAGATGCTTTGAAGTCTGCCTTCGGATCGGATGAGGCTGTGGCCTTAGTTAAGCTTTTGATGAACGACACGGACAACCTTTCCGCCTCCATCACGAAACTATCCGGCATCACCGGACAGCAGAATGCAGAAAATATGGCCATGAAGCGCGTGGATCCGTTCCAGCGCATGGTTCAGGGCGCAAATGCTGTTCAGATTGTTGTTGGCCGGTTGTTGACTCCTGCCCTGGATAAACTATGGGGATGGATTGCAGACATCACCGTTGGAATCACGGAATGGGCTGAAGCGTACCCTAATGCAGCAAAGTGGATTGCGTATGCAGGGCTTGTGGTTCTCGGCTTTGCCGGGGTTCTTGGCACACTTAGCATGGCGGCCGGATTCGGAAAAATTGTGATGCTGGGTTGGTCTGGGGCAGTGTCTGCATGGACCACTGTAACCAAAGTGGCCATGTTTTTTACCAAGGGCTGGCGCACTGCTCAGATGCTTTTAAACGCTGCCTTTATGGCTAACCCTATCGGCTTTGTCATTGCCGGGATTGTAACCGGGATTGCCGCGCTGGTGGCTATCATCCCTTATGTTTCCCAACTCTGGGAGAAATTTAAAAATACTTTCGGTGATACCTGGTGGGGTAAGGCTATTATCGCTTTTTTTGATCCGATAATTTCTAAGATTCAGTTGTTGTCCAAAGGCATTAGCTGGGGCGTTGAAAAGATCAAATCGTGGACGGGCTGGGGGGATGACGATGAAGACGAAAGTCCTGCTGAGAAAGTTGCCAATACCAGTGCAAGAATAGTCCCTGCAGCGAATCCACTGCCTGACCATATGGCAGCATTAACCACTGATACTGCACAATATAAAGCGGAGAACGTGCCACAGGTACAGGCCCTGCAACAGCTTAAGCAGCCTGCGACAAGTAACGGCGGAATTCGACAGGAGCTGGTTAATATTTCCAACCGATCCAGTTCTAATACCAGCAATAGCGGACCGGTTACCAACAACTACTACGGCCCTCACTCCAATACTAATGAACAGTTTGCTCTTGGAGCTGGGTAGCCATGCACTTTGATCTTTTAATTAAAGATAACGACATCACGCTTGATGTTGGCGGCAATCCGGAGCGCGTTACGGATCTGGCCTGCATTGCCCAGGACATTTGCCACATGATCCGGGATACAGGATTGCTGGTGGAGCTGGTCGGCAACCGAGACGAAAGGCGCACCGCTGAAAACCTGATCAAAATTAAAATTGAAGTTGAAGACGATGAACGTATCGTTCCCGGTTCCTGCCAGATCGTTGAAGTAGATGGCCAACCCGGAACATTCAATCTGACTGCCACGGCTTATGATTTCGGTGAGCTGGCGTTTACACTTGAGGCGTAGCTTATGACAGTTGACTATAGAGAGATGCTGCGGGAAGCGGGTGTTCCGACCACTGAACCTGAAATGGAAAAGATCTGGAAGGATTTGAACGAAGAACAGGGAAGCCTTATCCAGAATGATTCAAAGTGGTCCCCATTTTGGAGGTTGATTACAGCCATTGTGACCCTTCCGTGTAAATGGCTGGTGGATCTGCTGGCCGATACCGCACTTCCCAACACTTTTCTAAAGACTGCTACCGGGATCTGGTTGGATGTTTTTGCCTGGGGCGTGGATCTGAAACGTAAAGAGGCGACTGCAGCACGGGGAACGATACAGTTTACCCGGGTAAATTCCGTGGGTTCTCTGACCATTCCTGCCGGAACCGTCATAGAAACACCGGCTATTTCCGGCTACGTTTACAGGCTGCTGACCACAGAAGAGGTTACGGCCGCAGACGGCGAGTTGGTTTTCAATGTGCCGGTTCAAGCGGAAAAAACCGGAGCTGCTTACAACCTCGGCCCGGGCTATTATTCCATTTTACCCCGGCCCGTTCCCGGTGTGGCTGCTGTCAAAAATGAAGTTGAATGGCTGGAAGTCCCCGGCGCGGATGAAGAACAGGACGAACCTTTCAAGCTTCGCTGCAGGAACCAGTTTTCCGCAGTCGGTCAGTTTCATCATGATGCGGCTTACACTTCCGATATCACCCAGTTTGCCGGAATCCGCACCGACTATGTTTATTTTGAGCACGGAGCTCCGCGCGGCCCGGGCAGCGCAAATGCCTACATCATGATTGAATCTGGATCGCCTTCACAGGATTTTGTGGACGCTATCAACGACTATATCCGCGACAAGGGAAACCATGGCCATGGTGATGACATGCTGTGTTTCCCCATGCCGCTGGCTGGGCTTGCCCTGGGCGTAACTGTCTATCCGGTGGCAAACCTTAGTGAGGATAGAAAAGCAGCCCTGAAGCAGGGCGTTGAAGATTTTATCCGTTGTGCTTTCAGGGAAAACAGCAATTACGCACCTACACAGATTTTTCCTTTCTCCCGTTTTTCCCTTTCCCGTCTGGACAGGGAGCTGCACGACTATTTTTCTGATCTGCTTTCCATCGAATTCAACCGTACCGGGGATATTCTGACCGATATGGATCTGCCGCAGCTGACTGAACTTATAGTGGAGCTGGGCGCATGATCCCGGTGCTGAAACTTCCTTTTTGGCTTGGGGGCCCAGAGCTGGAAAAACTCCGTCAGGCGGCTTTGCGTTGGTGGGAACTGCTGGCCAGCTGGGCAATGATTCCGGTCAACATGCAAGACCCGGAAAAATGCACAGAGGGGTTCCTGAAGCTGCTGGCGTGGCAGCGGGATATTAAGCGTTTTGATACCGAGCCGCTGGAGTTGTTCAGGCTGCGGGTGAAGTATGCGAGGGCAAATGCTGTGGATTCGGGCAGTGTGGCCGGGTTCAAACGAATTTTGCAGCGGCTGGGTGTTGGATACGTAGAAATTGAAGAACGGATTCCCGGACAGGATTGGGACATAGTTTCTATTCGCCTTTCAGACAGCCAGCTATCCGCGAACCAGCAGCTGCTGGAAACTTTGATTCAGCATTACGGGCGAACTTGCCGCCGTTATGACTGGCAGGTCATTACGCCTATCAGCATCCATGTCCGTGCTGAAGAATTTAATCATGACACCTTGACCGTATACGCGAAAATTCCGCCTTTGACCGTGAGTGTGCGCGGCAATGGTTTTGATAACGATACTCTGACAGTAGAGGCTAAATTATGAGTTCTATTATTACCCTTCCCGGCGAAAACCTGATTGCAGTGAAGCAGGGATCTGGTCAAATTCTGGTCATTGATAAAATGATCTTCGCCAACGTCCCCGGCACGGATCCGGAAGCAGCCATTGACCGAAGCAACCAGAAACCGTCTGCGGATCAGATTGTCCATGAATATGATATTCCGGCTGAATACAAAGGATATGTGAACCCCAACCAGGTCGTTTATTCGGCTGTTCTGGATTCCAATGCCGGGAATTATGATTTTAACTGGATTGGTCTATACTCCTCTGCTGATGATGTGGTTGTGGCCATAACCACATTGCCGACTATTTCCAAGTTTAAGACCGCTGGTCAGGTCCAAGGGAACCACCTGACCCGGAATTTCATGCTTGAGTTCTCCGGAGCTAAAGAAAGTACCGGTATCAACGTCGCTGCTGACACTTGGCAGATAGATTTTTCAGCAAGGCTTGCGGACATTGACGAGAGGAACCGCATTACCAACCGTGAAATTTACGGCGATGCGCGTTTTTGGTGTGACGGGTTCAAGTTGGTTCATTCCGAAGGATCTTATTTCCTCACTGCTGGTGTGGCCTACGTGAAAGGGGTGCGCATTGACCTTGAAAACCCGCTGCCCATTGCCGGTGAAGACCTGCCCAAATCCGTATGGCTTGATGTTTACCTTGCTCCGCAGGGGTCCACCGTAGTGGCCAAGGCCGTACCGGTTTTCGGTGAAAGCTTTGAAGACAACCTCCAGGACGGAATCAAACATTACTATGTGAAGGTTGCGGAGATTGACGGTACTGGGAACGTTGCCGACTTCCGCAATGTGGCCGAAATAGCATCGAATTTGATTGACTATCTGGTTGACCAGATTGAAATCCACAAAGCGGATCCTGATGCACACATGGCATTGCTGACCAAGCTGGCCACCGGAGTTCCAGAGATAATTTTACCTGAAAAGAATGCTGTAGATGTAGGGGAAACCCCTGTTTTTACATGGGGGCAGTTCGTTCCGATTTTCATCAATACCGCCCTGAATGCAGTGCAGGTTCAGGTGGGTCATGCTTCCCAGGATTTCACTAGCCCTCTTTTTGATTCTGGACCGGATTCCGTAGCCGCTGCCCAGAATCGTTTTGCCATGCCTTCGAATTATCTGTTGGTCAGCAACATGTATAAAGTCCGGGTGCGTTGGCGGTTGAATACTGGGCAATGGTCCCCGTGGTCTGTTGTTGTCTTGTTTACCACAAAATCGGAATTCAACTACGTTTCCCGCCCTGAAATACTTTCTCCAACTGACGGCGTGACCGGAATACAGGAACGCCCAGAACTGGAAGCGGGTGCGTTCTCTGTAGTCGGTGATGTTGCCGACACGCATTATTCTACCCAGTTTATGGTAAAAATGGGTGACACAATTTTGCATAAATCACCTGAAGTCCTGGGTGGATTTACTTACCAACTCCCTGCAGGAGTATTGCAACCCGGGAATGATTATGATGCGTACTGCAAGGAAACAGGACAGTTGCTGGGGGAATCAGAATGGTCTGATCCTGCTTCTTTTCATACTGCCCCGGCATTTATTGAAGGTGATGCAGCTATTTTGCTGGTTGCGTGGGTTCTTGTGCTCAAAGCTACGACCACCGGAACCGCTCTGGAGGATATGGCGGAGCTTTATAGCAACAGCACAGATCAAGATACAGGTGACGCAGATTGGGCAGAGTTTGTTGTTAATGCAAAGATTCGGGGTAAAATAACGCTTCTTTCAGGAACAAAGAATAACGAATTAGTCACTCCAGACCTTTTGAAAGCGAATGACCAAGTTATAACTGAACATGGAACAGCCACTGTAGAATCCGTGACAGAGCATAATACGTCTACAAAAATTGATTTTTTTGAAGATGGTAGCGGTGTTGACGTATGGACTTTTGAAGATAGCCTTGTTTCAGCTGGTAATAGAAATATTATAGAGAGTGGTGGACTCATCGGATATGAGGATATGAAGATAGGTAAGGGGGTCATTTTAAATGATGCATTGGCAACACGGTTCAATCCGTTTCAAACCTCTCCGAATAATACATTCACATTCAGTTGGTTCATGCCGAATATTGTCGATGGAAATTCGTCCTTAAATTACTCCACAACTTCTCAGGGTGATCATATGTCCTATGTCCGAGTATACTCAAGTTATGTTGAGTGGGTAACTCGGTTTTCCGGTTCTTCTGTTAATATTCCTCGTCCTGATTCCAACGAATATCCCTTTATTCATCTGGCATTGGTGGTGACGAATAATTCAGTAAAACGCTATATCAATGGTAATTTAATAGCTGAAGCTTCTGTAAATTTCAGCAGCGAGACTGTTTACATTATGGGGCCTGAATCAAATACCGGATCTAGATATCTTCGAATGGATCAATTGCGTTGGTTCAACAGAGTTCTTACCGTAGATGAAATCAAACAATTGATGAATGAATTTGGCTTGATTCGATATGTCAAAATCACCGAACTGTCTGATGTCCCTGCAAAAGCTCACAAAATACCCAAACTAGTAGCCGCAACAGGTGATGCAGATAGTTCATTTACAGCGAATGATTTTGAAGAGTTGTCAATCGCAGAAATAAGCATTGGGACCGATACTGATCCTGACAGTCCAGATTATATCTATATGAAATCAGTCAGGAAGGCGAAACCTGCTTTCCGCAGTATCGCCATGGGCCTGAAAGATTTGGCTAAGGGAATTAAGGCTCTTGTAGCAGAAGTTCGAATTGATACCTGGAAACTGGGAGCATAAAATGTTTGATGTGAGCAAGATGACCCATGCAGAAAAGATAAAGGCAGCGGCTGACTTGGCACCGTATATTGTGGCCGAAATGCATAGCAATCCCACAATGATTATGCCCGGTACCGGGGTTGTGGTGAAATCATCTGTCCGTATAGTGGACAGTGGAAAAATATCCAGCCACACACATGATGAACTGGCTGCAGCTGAAGCTGCACTTGATGCAGCAACCACAATTGCGGCCGTAAAAATTGCCATGAAGGCAGTTATTAAGGTGTTTAAGATGGTGATTATGGGTAAAGGGAGCGTAGTCGATGAAAGCTAATCTCCCCCCGGGCTGGAAAATCATCCGCACAGATCCGGCGAACTGGCCGCATGAAGAGATGCGCAAAAAGTTGGGCTATGCCCACGGTCCATCCCGCAAGCTCTATCTCAGGGCCAAGGGCTGGACCACGCTTCCCATAGTGTCCGGATTAATCCTGAAGCATGAGCTTACACACGCCGTGCAGTACGAGGTATGCAGCGGTATGTTTCATTCTGATGATTTCGTAAAATATCCTGAAAAGCTCCGGGATAAGGTCAAACTGGTCTGGCAGTACCGGGATGATGTTTGCGGCATCATGGCACAGCGAGGGACCGTGGCATGGGTGTTGTCTCCGCTGGTTTCCCTGCTGCGTTGGGACTGGCATGACAAGCACAGCAGGGAACTGCTGCAGGAATATGACAGTGTGGAAAACAGTTAATTTTAAAATCCCTGATCCCGCTGCAGCAATAAAACAAGACGCGGATCCTGTTCTTAATGCCGTACCTGGTGAAGTCGCTGCAGCCCAGTCCCGTTTAAATGGTGTGACTGGATTTATCCCGGTCACACCTTCACCAGTTTCCGGCGTAGCCGGCAACGCTTCCAACCTGATTAGCCGGCTTAATTCCCTGCTGGCCATTCCCGCCGATTTTCTTTGCATCCATCCATATGTGCATCCCGTGGGCGATAAGCGCGGGGATTATGCCTATCTTTCGCCCAGCTCCTGCCGTGATGCGGTTATGGCCAAGCTGGCCGACCCCTATGAAAATTTACCTGCAGGGGAATGCGCAGCCGTGTTCTTGCAAGTCACTGGCTACGACCATGCCGACATGGCCAAAAAGCTCGATTCATTTGTTTCCGTATTTCCTGTTGTGCCCCTACAGCTGGTCCAGCGCAGGGCGGCGGATCTTGCTGTGCTGGAAACTGAAAAGTTTATTTTCGGTTCCGGCTTTGTTTCCCCCAAATTTCAAAAATTAGACGAACGGCAGCACCACACGAACAAGGCCATGGACGTGGGCATGGCTTCGGTACTGGCTTATTGCCACGGTTATGACACCCAGAACAAGCGACCTGAAACACGGCTGCAGGAAGTAATGACTAAAAAAAAGAACCAGGCTGTTGAAGCCGCGGCGAGCTGGGCGGAGCTGGCCGGATCTTTTACAGGCGGATCCGGGCAGGCCGCTTACCTGACCGGGACCGTGGGCGGGATCCGGAACGAATTTTCCAAACTGGCCATAACTGACGGCGCTCATGTTTTGACCGTGACTTGTTGCTGGATTGGTGCCCCTGAAGCCATGACTGTTTTGCGTGAGGTGCTGGGAATATGAATACTTTTTTGCGTCTGGGTAACTACAACGTTCCTGGATACAATCTGAAGGTGACTGGGGGCATGGAAATTTATGAAGAGGATTTATCCGGCGAGACTTCCGGAACTGATACCGCCCACAAAGGAATTAAGCCAAAAACTCTAAGTGTTACCCTGAACATTAAATTTAAAGAGGAATCCCAGCTGCAAGAATTGATCAGGGTTCTAGAAGCAAAAGACAGCACTGGCGAAATGAAAGTTTATACTGTGGCCAACCTGACCGCTAATGCTGGTGGAATTACCCAGGTAAAATGTTGTGAGCGAGTGGAATGGGCAGAACAGGAAAATTTACGTGCCTGGTCTGTGACATTCAAATTACGTGAACATCTTTCTGTGCCTGAAAAGGTTGAATTGCGCCAGAAAGGGGCTGCCGCTGTGGTGGAGAATGAAAGTGGTCAGGCAACCGGCACAGTTCAGCAGACCAAAGATCCGGACACGAACTGGAAGAAGGTTATTGAGCAGGTAGATAAGGTGGTTTCATGAAGATCCGGAAGAAATTAACCATAGGCTCCAAAGAATACAAATTAGTCAGTGAGGATATACGGCTGGAACTTTGCGGAACCGGCCGTGCTGTTTTTCAGCTGCAGGCTACGGAATCTGTTTCCGGCGTGGTTCAATTTTATGTGGGCTATTCTTCCCAGGACAAAGACCGTCTATTTTTTACCGGCTATGTTGAAAGCTGTCATAAAGTGGATAACCTGCAGCAGCGTATTTTCTGCCGTGAGTTGGGCGGGATTCTGGACCAGCATTGGCCGGTTGCCCTGCGTCATCCCACATTAAAAGATGTGCTCGAGCACTATACCGAGTTGACCGGGGTGGTTTTCATTGTTCCGGAGCGGGACTATTCAACTACTCGGGTTCCGTTCTTCCAGACGCTGGGGAACGGTTATCACGGTATGGCCATGCTGGGGGATGTCTTCCAGATTCCGGATTATGTTTGGAATCCGCAACCAGACGGGCAGATTTATGTTGGATCATGGGCAGATTCACGCTGGGCAACCAGGCCGCTGCAGGTTCCTGAAAAATGGTTCAAACGGGTAATGGCAGACGGATCCAAGAGTTGCCCCATAATCCCACCTTTACGGCCGGGGGCGGTGCTGACTGGTCAGCGCGTGAAGCAGCTGAAACTGAAAGGGCACGAAATGGAAGTGAAATGCGTGAAGTAATCAAAAAAGCGGTAATTAAGATTTTTCCGGAATTATCAGGCGGGTTACACCTGGATAGATATGCCCGTGTGTTAGCCGTAAGTGATGAACCGGCGCAGGGTGGATCCAGTGAGCGGTTCCGGCCTCGTTATGCTGTGACGGTGGAGATTCTGACTCCGGAAGGTGAACGCGATGAATCATATCCCATATATAATGATATACCATTGCCGGTTCCCAGCGCAGGCATGGAGCGTGGAAGTTTTGGTTTTCCTGAAACCGGTACGTTGGTGGTAATAGGTTTCGCTTATGGTCGTCCGGATCATCCGCTGATACGGCAGATCTATCCGCATGGTCTTTCGCTGCCTAATATCACTACCGGGGAACTGCTTTGGCAGCAGGACGCTGAAAGCCTCCAGCGCGTGGATTCTGATGGAAACTGGACGCGCCAGACTCATGGTCGGATAACGGACAGCAGCCTGGTACGAATTACCAGGGCCGTGGATTCCATAGCGGAGCTGGTGCGCGAGATACGGAAGGTGAAAGGATCAAGTTCTGAGGAAATAGGCGGAGTAAAAAGCATTGAAGCTCTGGGCGGGATTCTTCTTACTTCTGGCGGTCATATTGATATGGTTGCAGTCGATAATCTCAATTTCGTAACGGCCGCGGATTCCAGTTGGATTGTTTCCCGAGATTGGAACGGGGTGACCGGGGGCAATCATCATCATACGGTAAAGCAGGACATGACTGAAAATGTACTGCAGAACCGGACGGAAAATACCACGCTCAATCATACGGAAACGATCGGCCAGAATAAAAGTTCCACGGTGCTGATGAATCGCACGGACTTAACTGTGGTGGATCACAGTACCGAGGTGCGCGGGAACCGGACAGACCAGATTAAAAAGGACCATACGAGTACGGTGGACGGCAACCGGGTCCAGACCGTGAAGAAGGTTTTATCTAGGAAAATCACAGAGAGCTATGTTGGTCAGACTGGCCAAGATTACAGTGAGAGTATCGGCGGGGATCTGCAGATAAACGTAACTGGCCAGAGCCGTGAAGACGTGACCGGAGATAAACGGATAGAAGCGGAGAATATCCGGCTGAAGGGGCAAACTTTCAGCATAACAACCAAGGACGGAACGATAAATTTTTTCCAGCTGATACTGGATTTTATGGCAGAAGTGAGGGACGCGCTTTACGTTCTGGATCATCATACGCACCCTGAAGCCAGCAAAATTATTCAGGCATCAGAGGTGCAAACTCATGGGGATAATATAAATGTAATCCGTGGAAAATTAGATGTGATGTCTGAATAGCTGGCAAAAGAATATACAGCATCAAGCCCTGCTTTATTTCCTGAAGCAGGGCTTTTTTACGTCCGCTGCGAGCTTGTCTGAAAAAAAGAGAGAGCCTGAAAGAATCGAACTCAACCGTACCTACCTTCGAGTCGTTTCGAGCGTTTTTTTGCAACAAAAGGAGTGGTGCAAGGAGGGGCTGCAGCAGCCCTGTAACTGGGCTTACAGCGGTTTTGAAGCCTTGCATTGATTGCAAGCTATTGCAGGTCTGTGCAAAAGGCGCAAATGGGCCTGTTTTTGGAAAACCTTTGATTACAACCTGTTTCCACTTTTTTTAAAAAGCATGTCATTAAACTGTGGCTTTTTTTTAGCTTGTATACGGCCTCGTATCTCCACCTTTTTACGCCGTACATTTACGCCATAGGATACCGTAAAAAATACCTTTTTGGGCAAAATGGCGTAAAAAATAATTCCCAACTGCCTAGAATGTATTAATAAGTTGTTTGCCCTTATGAATGGCATTCAAGAGGCCAG
>DDLU01000082.1 GCA_002340305.1 Desulfovibrio sp. UBA2564 | reverse complement strand
GAAAAAATAATTTGAGAGCCATCAATGTCAAAACCGAAAGGGATATGCAAAAGGCTGCAGAGCTCTTCGCGGACGGCTTGTTGTTTCTCAGGCGGAACAAACAACAGCAAAAAGCCTCCACCACCGGCCCCGGTGAGCTTGCCGCCCAAAGCTCCAGCCTTACGTGCAGAATTATAAAACTCATCGATCACAGGATTGGCAATTTTGTCTCCAATCCTGCGCTTAGCCTGCCATGCCAGATCAAGCAATTGGCCGAAATATGAAATATCCTTGCCGCTTGAAAGAATTCGTACCCCTTCATTAACCATCCCACCCATTCGGGTTAAAAGCTCATGCTTTGCTCCAAGGTCATTGACATAACTTCCCGCAACCTCCGAAGCATAGCGCATGATACCAGTATAAAAAAGCATCAAATGGTCGGAAAGTTCCTTACTTCTGGAGGAAGGGATAACCACAGGTCTAACGCTAATTTCTGAGTTCCTGTGAAATTTAATATGATTGAGTCCACCGTATGCAGCTGCAATCTGGTCCTGCGAACCTACAACTTCCTTGATCATTTTCTGCTCAATATAAATCGCCTCCCGACCGAGTCTTCTGGGGTTGGTCATCTTCCCCCTAAGAGCATAAAGAGCATTGAGCATACCCACAGTAAATGAAGAACTGGACCCCATGCCGCTGCGTGCCGGGAGATCTCCATCATGATGAATTTCAAGGTTGCCTGCAAATTTCAGAAAACGCAGTGTTTCCCGCACCGCAGGGTGTTTAATCTCATCAATATGCTGGCAGCTTTCAATTTGTGAATACACAACCCGCAACCGATGTTCAAAAAAAGGCGGAAGATATCTGCAAGTAATATAGCAGTATTTATCAATTGAAGTTGAAAGAACCTGCCCACCGTGTTCGTTATACCAACCGGGGTAATCAGTCCCGCCACCAAAAAAGGAAATTCTGTATGGAGTCTTGCTGATAATCATGTGTACATTTCCTGCTGTTGTTTAAAGAAAAACTCGGCACTGCGAAAGGACTCCGGAGTGCCTATATCCAAAAATGGAGCTTTTACAACATACCCGAACACCCCATACCCGAGCAGCCCCGGAAACACATCATTCTCAATGGAAACAAAACCGCCGGCAGGAATTCTTTCCAGAACATCCCTGCGCAACAGATAAATGCCGGCATTGATTAATGCAGGTCCACTACCTGCACCCTTTTCCACAAAACTGGTAACCCGTTCCTCTGCATCAATCTTCACCTGCCCGAAACGGTCACAGTTCTCCACCTCTGTCAGAAGCATAGACGCAGAGCGCTCACGGCCGAAAAACCAATTAAAATATGCCCTTAAATCGACCCCGCAATAAGAATCGCCATTCAAAGCCAGAATTGTCGGGGCAGTAGTTTTCAAGGATGCCAAGCGGATTCCTCCACCAGTACCCAGAGCCTCAGATTCGCGCGAATAAGTTATGGAAATATTCTCGTATCCATACCCCACAACATTTTCCACCATATCAGCCATATAGCCTGTAGAAAGAATTACCTGAGCAACTCCGGCACGTTTGAGCTGATCTAGCAAATGGAAAATATAAGGTCTGCCACAGACTGGAGCTAAGACCTTTGGCCGATCTGCTACAACACTGCGCAACCGTGTTCCTTTCCCGCCGGCAAGAATTATAGCCGGAATTTGCTCAGGAACTTTCATAAGCTCTATACGTTGGCGTACTGGTTAGGCTTAAGGATACGGTATCCCTTCAGCAATTCCTGAATTCCGACATCGAGATCGTGGTCTGGACTCCAACCCAAACCTTCCAGTTTGTCATTGGAAACAAGGTAGTCTCGCTTGTCAGGATCTTCACCGATGGCTGCTGAATGGATATAAAAAGAAGGAACGTGTTCTTTAATTTTCTCAGCAAGCTGACGCTTGGTCAGGTTTGCAGTGGAAAGTCCCACGTTAAAAGGTTCTCCCTTCATCTTTTCATAATTTTCAATACCGAAGATAAATGCTTTGGTCACATCGCGAACATGGATGTAATTCCTGCGGAAATGGTCTTCAAAAAGAATAACCGAACGGTTTTTAAGGGCCTGATAGGTAAAATCATTAACCAGCAGATCCATCCTCATGCGGGGACTCATGCCGAAGACAGTTGCAAGACGAAAGGTGATTCCCACTCCCTTCTCAAGAAAAGCATTCTCCACTTCTACCTTGGTAACTCCATAAGAAGAAATTGGTCTCAGCGGGCTTTCCTCTGTGCAGTAGGCATCCTTCTCTCCAATGCCATAACCGGAATTAGTAGTCGGAAAAATGACCAGCTGCTCTTTAGAAATTTTGTCCACCATGTGCAGGTGGGCATCACGGTTGACCATGTCGGTCAAAGTGGGGTTCATTTTGCAAGCCGGAGCCCCCACGATGGCTGCCAGCGGAATAATGATGTCATGTTTGGCAATCAGTTCATCCATCAAAGAGTAATCACAAATATCACCCTTTACAAAATTGAACCCATCATAATGGCAGCAATCAAGCAAAGGTGCTTGGCCAAAAAGCAGATTATCAATAACTGTAACTTTGTAGCCTTTATTCAATAGAATAGGAACGAGGGTTGAGCCAAGATACCCAGCTCCACCGGTGACAAGAATTTTTTGATTCATAAAAAGTCCTTTTTTTTGAAAAAATAAAACAAAGTTAAAAAAACAGCAATGCATGCGCAAAAAAAATTTTGTGCATGCAAACACGAATTACTGCTAAATGACAACGGAGGTAAGACTTTCGAATTACATGAAAGTGCCACATCCACCAAGATGTCCGAGATAATGCTAGGCGAAGCCCCCCTACCAATTGACTACTAGCAAAACCAAGATTACTGAAAATTTACTCTAAACATCCTGGCAGCTATACTTTCATTAGTATTACCACCGTTTTTCCCCAGATAAGAACTTTTTTGGCAAATCCTTTATGATTTCCACCCAAGTTTCTAACTTCGACTACGGATTTTTACTTTTGGTTTTCTAGCGTAACAGGATTATTCGTCATAAATTTAGTTCAGGTCAGTTTTAATACAAAAAACAATACTAATCTTTTACGCAACATCAAATAAGCAAAACACTAAATATATGAGCTGCGCTCAGTTCACAAAGTGCTCAACCCGACAGAAGGATAGGCACACCTCTTGCATAAAACAAAAAAAGGTTGATATTAATTCTGACATTTCTCCAAAAAAAGAGATCGCTATGCTCCACCCCCAGTACAAAAAATATACTATTGTAGACGCAAAGTTAGACAACGTTGCAATTGCAACGACAACAATTTCTGCCAAAACGGAAATCCGCACCACTGGCGGAGAAATATGCATAGACAATAAAATTGAGAAAGGGATGCGCTTCGCACTACGCGACATCGCTCTGGGAGAAGAAGTAATCCAATATGGACACCCCTTTGCTACCTCCAAGGGGATTCATAAAGGAGAGCTAATTTCTCCGGAAAGCATTGAAAACATCCACCATGATCTGAGTCAGGACATCCCTCGTAAAAAAGCCCCCCTACCTTACCCCCCTT
>DDLU01000137.1 GCA_002340305.1 Desulfovibrio sp. UBA2564 | reverse complement strand
CTTCCCATGCTGCTATCCTGTCCCGTTCCATGGGGATTCCTGCGGTTATCGGTACCGGGGAATGCTTTAACCAGACTTCTGACGGGCAGATTATTGCTCTTGACGGTTTTGAGGGTACAGTCTGGATTGCACCGGATCAGGCCAAGCTGGATGAAATTTCCGCCAAGCGCGACCAGTGGCTTGCCGAACGTGAGGAAGCCAAGGCCAAGGGTGCTGCTCCGGCTAAGACCGTGGACGGCACTAAAATTATGGTTATGGGTAATATCGGCACTCCTGCTGATGCTCCCCGTGTGCTGGAATACGGCGCAGAGGGCGTAGGTCTTTTCCGTACCGAGTTTCTTTTTCAGGATCGCGATCAGGAACCGGATGAGCAGGAGCAGTTCGAAGCTTATGTGGAAGCTGCCAAAGCCGTGAACGGCAATCCGGTCATTATCCGTACTCTCGACATCGGTGGCGATAAGCCTGTTAAATATCTCGAAACTCCGGTGGAGGAGAATCCCTTTCTTGGCGAACGCGGTGTGCGATTCTGCATGGCCCGTCCCGAATTATTCCGCACCCAGCTGCGCGCATTGCTACGTGCCGCCAGTGAGGAAGATATCTGGATCATGTTCCCCATGATTTCCGGGGTGGAAGAGCTTGAAGGTGTTCTCGCATTTCAGGCTGAAGTCCGTGAAGGACTACTCTCTGAAGGCGTTAAGATCGCCGAGAAGATCAAGACTGGGATCATGATTGAAGTTCCGTCCGCTGTTGCTGAGGCTGAAAAGCTCGGTGCTATTTGCGATTTTTTCAGCATCGGTACCAACGATCTGACCCAGTACGTTATGGCTGCGGACCGTGGGAATAAGTCTGTAGCGAAAATTTGTGACAGTCTTAACCCCGCTGTGTTGCGCATGATCAAAATGACTTGCGATGCCGCCAAAACCTGTGGAATCGAAGTGGGGATGTGCGGCGAGTTGGCGGGTAATCCTAAGGCCTTAGCGTTGTTGCTCGGCCTCGGGCTTGATGAACTGAGCATGAGTGGACCTTCTATCCCTGAAGTTAAGGAAGCGATTCGCGCTGTGTCCATGGATGATTGCCGTGCTCTTGCTGAAAAAGCACTGGCAACTAAGTCCGGCGATGAAGTGCGTGAGTTGTTTTAACTATTGATTTAAAGTGCGACTTTTTGGATACCCCGTTCTTTGGATTGGGGTATTTTTTATTCACTGGAAATGAAGTTTTTTATGCAAAAGTTTTATTGATTTGGTATATCTCAATATTTCGCATAGGTAGCGGAACAGGTATGCTAAATGCTAATGGCTTTTTCAGCAAGATGCCATGCAATACCCCACATGGTCAGGCATACTGCGCTATCAAGCACCCGCCAAGTTATGGGCCTTTTGAATAGAGGAGCTAAGACCCGTCCTCCGAATCCGAGGCTGTAAAACCAGACGAAGGATGCGGTCATGGCCCCGAATCCGAACATGTAGCGATCTGTTCCATCATACTGTCCGCTGATTGATCCGAGCATGACTACTGTGTCGAGATAGACGTGCGGGTTGAGCAGGGTAATGGACAGAGTTAGCAAAATTATTGATTTCAAACTTGTCTTGGCGACTTTTCCGGTTTCCAGCTGTCCATCTTTGAGAGCTGAGCGAAAAGATCCGAATCCGTACCATGCTAGAAAGGCCGCACCACCCCATGCCGCAGGCTTGAGCAGCATTGGGTTGGAGGCGATCAGTTCCCCGGTTCCCAGAACACCTAAAGTGATCAGCACCGCGTCACAGATGGCGCAGACCAGGCAGATGGTCATGTGATGGTTCTTGCGGATACTCTGGGTAAGCACGAAAGCATTTTGCGCTCCGATGGCGATGATCAATCCTGCTCCGGTCCCGAACCCCTGCATATATGGAATCATTGATGACATTATTAGCTCCGTTGTGTTTTTTAGGAATATATGGAGCTGATTTGGATTAGTAAAATTAAATATTTTCATTTCAAATAAGTTTAACTTATGATGAGTCATGCTTGATAGTATTTTTTTGGAAGCACTGGCTGCGGTAATTGAAGAAGGCGGCTTTGATAAGGCTGCTCTAAAATTAAATATTTCCCAGTCCGCTGTATCGCAACGGATTAGGAATTTTGAGGAGCAGCTGGGCAGGGTACTTGTTGTGCGAACCACACCACCCGAGCCTACCGAAGACGGGCGTAAACTGATTAAGCATCTGCATACGGTCAGACTGATGGAGCAGGAATTAGGTGATTCCATGGGGCTGAATCCCAGCGGTGAATTCGTGACTCTGCCTGTTGGTGTTAATGCGGACAGCCTTGCTACGTGGTTTCTCGATGCGCTTGACAGCTTTCTGAAAGAAAACAACGTGCTGTTAGATATATATGTGGATGATGAGAACCGCACTCATGAGATGCTGCGGCGCGGGGAGGTAGTCGGTTGTATCGGGACTGTCGCCAAGCCTGTAAAAGGTTGCCGCAGTGATTATCTGGCAACGTTTGATTATCTTTGCGTATGCACTCCGGATTTTCATAAGTGCTGGTTTAGTGCTGGATTCAATCGAGAGACTATTGCTAAAGCTCCGGCTGCTGTTTTCAACCGGAAGGACGAAACTCAATCCCAAATGCTGGAAAAGGTTTTTCCCGGCGAATCTGTCACGCACCCAATCTTTTATGTCCCTTCCTCGGAAACATTTGTAGATGTGGTTCGGCGGGGGCTGGCTTATGGAATGGTTCCGGAATTTCAAGCCCAAGAGGAACTTGAGTACGATCGAATGGTGGAAATTTTGCCGCAGGGAAGGGTTCCTGTCCCGCTTTACTGGCATTCATGGAATGTTGAAACGGTTCTGCTTGAGAAATTACGCCGGGAACTTGTGGGGTATTTCGGAGAGAAACCTTTAAATTAAAGCTTATTACGATAATATGTTTGCTGATTTGGATTTATTTCAAATTTTAAGTTGACACCAGTGAAGGGTATCTGTAGTACTTCTCTTCTCAGTGACGCGGGGTGGAGCAGC
>DDLU01000060.1 GCA_002340305.1 Desulfovibrio sp. UBA2564 | reverse complement strand
AACGATTTCGCCTCCGGCGGCCAAAGGGTCCGTGACCCTTTGGAATCCCATTTAAGGCTTCGCCGCTGTCGATTCAACAGGCGTGCCTCTTAATTCCAACTGTGATTTTTGCGGGAGATGTGTAAAAATAGCTGCGCGAAGATAAATTTCATTCAATGCGGTAGTTAAGCACTTATTCGTAAATGTCAAAAAATTCAAGCTGTATGTTTATAACAAGGCCACAAATAAAGACTCTGCTGCAAGGTATAAGAAAAAGCTCTAAAGAGGTGTATCAAATAAACGAAATTTTCAGTGTTTTCAGCAGCTGTAAAACAGGCGATATTATATCTCCGACCTTGACTTTATGCGGTTTCATCCGTAATCGGGCCATAGATCAATTCAGGAGGAAGTCTCATGCTTGAAGCTGGACAACTAATTTTGCTCGTTAACCCCAAAGGCAAGCGCTACCTGCGCACACTTAACGCCGGGGAAGAAATACATACACATGACGGGATGATGTACACCGACAACATCCTCGCCGCAGGGTACGGAAAGGTTGTGGAAACCCACTTGGGCCACAAATACCAGCTCCTCAAACCCACCATCTACGATATCATCAAGGGCCTCAAACGCCAGACCCAGATCATGTACCCCAAAGAGATCAGCTACCTGCTGCTCAAACTGGGTATCGGTCCCGGCAGTCGCGTGGTTGAATCCGGTTCCGGTTCCGGCGGCCTGACCACCGCTCTGGCATTCTATGTCGGTGATACCGGTAAGGTATACACCCACGAAAAACGCCCCGAATTTTACAAGCTGGTCCGCAAAAATTTAGAATGGGCCGGTCTTGAACACCGCGTTGAGCAGTTCAACCTGAACATCGAAGACGGCTTCCTCGCATCCGATTGCGACGCTCTCTTCCTCGACGTACCCAACCCTTGGGATTACCTGCACCACATTCCAAAAGCAGTAATCCCCGGCGCAATGTGCGGTTTCCTGCTGCCGACTACTAATCAGGTCAGCGATCTGCTGAAAGCCATGGAAAGTGCGCCTTTCGAAGAGCAGGAAGTATGCGAAATCTTAGTTCGCCGCTACAAGCCCATCGCCGAACGCCTGCGCCCCGAAGACCGCATGGTCGGCCACACCGGATACCTCGTCTTCGCCCGCAACATGGCCGGCTGCGAAATGAGCATCGAGCCGCCCAAGAAAAAGCGTGAGAATCGCGGCAAACCAGCAGCAGATAAGTATCATGTAGATAGAAAAGACATGATTCACGCTAAAAAAGATGCCCCCGAAACATCTGCTCCTGCCGAAGAAAAGAAAGCTGAATCCAGTGAGGAGAAAGCTGAATAGGTTCGGTTGTGGATAGTTTAAGATATGAAAGTGAAAAGCCGGGTCTCTGTTGGGAGGCCCGGCTTTTTTATATTTGGCATGGAATCATTTATATAGCGTTCCAGATTCTTTTATCTTTTCATTCAACCATTCAGAGTATGCCACAGATGGATGCTGCAACCATTTACGCATATTTTTTACTACTACCTTCCTCCTCCGATTAATGATTGCTCCTAAATGCTTAAATGCTCTTTCAGAATACTCTCCTGCTTTTCCAGCATCAAAAAGCAGATCCTTTTGAAGATTATGCAACAAGCAATTTAACTCCACATAATATTTAAACTTCGAAGGTTCTTCGTTACGTTCAATACGCTGGAAAGCAATTACATGATAGTAAAACATTAAATATTCATATGGAGAAAGCTGTGCTCTAATTATTCCCATGTAGTTCTTTTTTCTAGTAACTGGAGCATTAGTATTTGTATACTTTATTAAATGATAAAGATGACGAAAGTAAGAATACAAACAATGGTTTGTACTATCTCTAAAAATGCTATAGCACCTTGCAAAAAGACGCGGCCCCCTTGTAGAAAAGCTCCCATCCTCATTCTGTAATTGGCCAAGCTGCTCTTGAAAGATATTAGTTGTTCTTTGATCTAATTCGTATGCTGAGAATTCCTCTCTACCACAAGCCCTAATCCATATTGTTTCAAGCAAGTTATACATACAATGAAATGCTTCAGCATCGTACACTTTCAAAGACTCTGCATCTTTTTTACTTGCAGCCATACAGCATAAAATATCATTTTGGTCCTGATTATCAACCACAGCATCCTTATCTCTATCAATACTGTCTCTAGCCTTAGCTCTTTTTGGTTTTAACGGGACACAGCAAATTGAGCGTCGATTCTCTCTATGAATACTGAGAAGTGAAAAGAAGTTGCTCTCAAACTGTTGCTCTCTAAATTGGATACCTTGCTTAATAATAGCAAAAACAGTAAAGCCTGCTGCGAGTCCAGAAAAAAGAGCGGCGATTGGGGCAAATTTTGCTTCTAGATGCTCAGTCTGAACAGGATTACTTTCAGCCCATCGAAACCATGACTCATCCATTCCCCAATAACAACAAAGAGCAAAACACCCTGTAATTATGCCCGCAATCCAAACCAAATCTAATATTCTTCTCATAATGCTTCTAAGCTCTCTTATGTCTTGCCATATTTCGACAACGTACTTATACTATATTTAAGGAGTTGCCAAATGTACCTTTCAAAACAAGATGTTACCTACGAAGCTCAAAGAGTACGAGAAGAGTATTTCCCAAATGACTATTCTCGCGATGGCCTTGAGGAGATCTTGGAAGCCCATGGAGGCGAACTTGTATACGTTTCAAATGAATATATTCAAGAATCTCTTTTGATCCATGCTAACGGTAGCTTTAAAATTTTCTTGCCTAGAAATTCCTCTGCTGTAAGAGATTACTTCACCATAGCTCATGAACTTGGACATTATTTTTTACATTGGACAAAAGGAACTGAAGAAAGTTTCTGTCGTGGCGAAAGTAACCCTATTGAATGGCAAGCGAACTGGTTTGCTGCTGAATTGCTGATGCCTGAACAACTTTTTTCAGATATGGCTGAAGAATTCGACTATGATATAAACGATTTATCTGACTACTTTGGCGTTTCGAGGTCTGCCGCCTCTGTACGTCTTGATGCCCTTGAGCTAGTCTAAAAGCACATTTTCTTTACTTACCACCTAAACATCAATAAAGCCCCGCACTCAACCGAGTACGGGGCTTTCCAAGTTTACAACTAAACTTCAACAACTAACGGATATGCCTATTAATGGCTTCCTCATCCTTGCGACGCTGTACCTCATGCGCAACCACGGCGGGGACGCAGACCATGCCGACGGGATTGAAGATGGTCCGCAGGGACTTTGCTAAGACAATCGCCACCGGGAGACCTGCAATCGATAGCGCAAGACCTACTATCTGGGTGATGGTGACCAGCGAAAAGATGATCCCGAAGGGAATCCAGAGGATCATGATGATTGTGGAATAGGCTTCCCAAGCCGGATTAACCTCAACATTGAGGTCGTCTTCCGAAACCATGGACCAGCTGAAAGGCGCAAACAGAAACTTACTGTACTCAATAAGCCCTAAACCCAACGGCGCGGCAAAGACAGTCAGCACCAGCAGTGTTCCAAGCAGGAAAAACATGATCGCGTTTATGAATCCGAAGAAAGGAAAATACCAAAGGATGTTTCCGAGTGTTCTCATTTTTAACTCCAAATTTTAAGGCTCTAACCTGCAATATAAACATCACTGCAGAATTTGGCATATCCGCTTTTCTCCCTATCCTGCAAAAACATCAAGTTATATTCCTGTAAGAAAAGTCCCGGCACAACTAAGCCTATTTCTTACGGGCAACATAGAAAACATACCCAAGATACTTTTGGAACTTACGCATGATCTCCATTTCCTTTTCATTGCTCTCCACAACCAACTGCACTTCCGGGGATTCACCGTGCTTTTCCACGAATGCAGGGATTGCAGCTTGAATATCCCTGTAAAAGACATCCCACCAATCTGATTGCGGAATGACGAAATGCTTCACAACCTCAAAGCCCTGCCGCTCAAGAATAGCAATATTCTCAGGGATGGATTTCATCTGCGGATAAGCTTCATTCCAGAAAGCGGCAGCATCTGCGGGACGCTCATCAGCAATCCAAGTCATTTCGCTGAGTCCAATCCAGCCTCCGGACTTGAGAGACTCTTTCCATTTGGAAATGCCATTCTCAAAACCCATAAGGTAGATAGCACCTTCACTCCAGATAAGATCGAATGAATCTGCGGCAAAACCCAGCTCATTCATGTCGCCCTGCTGCACTGTAATACGCTCAGCCAATCCGGCTTTTTCTGCGTTCTCTTTCAATTTATCAAGAACAAGCTGCCAGTTATCCACAGCTGTGATGTGAAAATCTGTACCGTCACACAGGTCGATGGACTGCATACCTGTTCCGCAACCGACATCAAGCACCTTTGCATTTTGCGGCAAGCCGCTTGTGCTGGCTAACGCTCTTTTGGTTGTCTCGGTGCTGCCCGGTCCTAATCTGTCCAGAATAGAAAAAAAGTCGTAGAAAAGTTCCATATATCTTTCACTCGCTTGTTGTATTTTCTGTATGCGTTGTGGTCCTGAAGACCATTTGCGGATCAATCTTATTTCATCGTCAGGAATCTGCAAATACTCCAGAAACTGCTGATGCCTCTCAGGATGGGTGCGCTCGAAAGCCTTATGCCAGTCCTCCATGTCCTTCTCACTGAACCCGGAGGAACGCAACACTTCAGTCCATGCGGCTTTGTCCATCTTTGTCGACTGCACCGCCGACCCGCTCTTCAGAATCCCGAAAATGAACTCCCGCTGCTCATGCAAAACGGCGATCTCCTCATTAAGTTCCTTGAGCCGCGACTCCAGCACCCCGCTAATCCCGCTGACCGGAGAATCCAGAATTACCTTGATCTCTTTCAGCGGAATCCCGGCTTTGCGGTAATGGTAAATCTGAGCCAGCCGCTTTTCTTCCTCTTCACCATACGAGCGATATTCGCCCTTTAGATGCTTGGACGGCGAAAGCAAACCGATCGAATCATAATAGAGCAAGGTACTGCGCGAGAGGCTATATTTCTTAGCCAAGCGCCCTACTGTCATACCTGACGATGTTTTAACCATAATTTACTCCCTGCATAGCTATGTCATGAACCTAACATGAACTATGAAGTTATAGACAGGTCAAACAAAAAAGACCGTAATATCTTCGAAAGATATTACGGTCTTTATTCTTTAAGATGATTAGCCAAGCTACGTAGCGAAGCTCAGCTAAAAAGTTTTGAAGAGTCCAG